>JAQBPC010000596.1 GCA_028287725.1 Chloroflexota bacterium
TCAATGAGGCACACCAGCATTGGCTCGGTGGCGCAAGCTGCCGGGCCAATGCTGGTTCTTGCCGGCGCAGCAACATTTCCTGTCGACCCGGATTGGCGGATACCACCGACCCACACGCCTGATATGCGGTACGCGGGCAGCGGCCCGATCTCGCGCTGGGTCGCCAGCTTCGAGTGGATCGGGCTGGCAGTGACCGGCTCCGCGCGTGGACGAAGCTGCGGCGAACAGAAACAGAAGCTACATGTCCGTGTACCAGCGGGGGCCAACACTCAGCGAGAGGAGGGCCGTCCAGGCGGCCGAAGGGCTTGTAGACGGCAAGCAGGATAGTCGCGATCAGGACAGTGGAGGCCGCCGCCGTGTCCCTGACCGAGCCGAGCCGGTCGTCAGACGGCCCGTGTGCGCCGGCCACGGTGGTGGCCGCATCAGCGGTCGCGCCCAGCGTAGGCACGAGTACGAGCAGCGCCAGCACGATCCGGCAATGGTAAGCGTGAGCTTGATGGTGACCAACCAGTACCGCACGATCCCCCACGGTGTAAGCAGGCCCTGAGCCAGGCCGGGGGCCGTGCGCGAGCAAGGGCAGCGGCACGAGCAGGTCGACCCCGATCAGATGCGCCGCCGGATAGACCGTATCTGGGGTCGCACCGCGCGCTCAGGCGATGCAGAGCACGAGTACCGCCGCGTCAGTGCCGAGCAAGCCAACCGAGACGATGATGTATATGGCCAGGAGCATCTTGCGCCATGGTGGCGCGAGTTGCCATGTCTTCCGAGGTCGGCCGCGGGTGGCGTCCGCGGCGGCAGAGTCGATTCTCCTGCGGAGGGGCACGGCTCGCTCGTTCTCCTGCTCCATGGTCGTTCCTCCGGTACATCATAGTGGCTCCTCTGTGGTTCATTCATTTCGGGACGCCGCACAACCCCCTGTGCCAATCTCCATGGAGAGGCGCAGGGGGAAAGCATGCCGGGTCAAGCGGCCCGGGCTTCGGCCATCGCCACCGGCTCGGGCGCCGCGTACTCCGTGAACGCGGGATCGTAGCCGAGTAAGCGGGCGGCGCCACAGCCCAGGGCGAGCCCAACATTCTGCACCCAGATCGGGATCCCCGGCATGTACGTTTGCGAGAGCCTGGCGAGCTGCGCCAGGCGGAAGGGATTCTTCGGCATGCCCTGCTTGGTCATCTTGCCGTCGCGCGCCAGGCCGGCAACGGCTTCCAGCACCCGCGCGATGTTGTCCGGGGGAACGACCTCCACCCGGAAGTACACCTCATCCGGTCCGGCGTTCCACCACTGGTGCGCGACGCCCGCCGGCAGGACGGCTGTCTGCCCAGCGGAGAGCATAAAGGTGTCGCGGCCGAGCAAAACTCCCAGCGTGCCGGAGAAGACTTCGAAGCGCTCCTCCTGCGTCGTATGGATGTGCGCCGGGAGCGGTGTCTTGCCGGGCAGGACGCGACAGTCGAAGAGAAACGACTCGCCGTTCGTGTCCTGTGCCGTCTTCAGAAAGATGATGCGCTCGCCGGAAATGGGATTCGCGATTGCTTGACCTGCTACTGCCATGGGAATTCTCCTTGTCGCGTGGGTCCGCAGTCAATGTGATCGGTCCACATTGTGTACTGGCGCCAACTGGTGATCCGCTGCCGCGCCCGGCCGGTGCGGTGCAATCGGGCCACTGTTCTATCGTCGGCGGCGCGGTTTAACATGCTGGGGGAGAAATGATGAACAGATGTTGAACGGGTGATGACAATGTGACGCGGACCCGCTTGGCGGCCTGCGCGGAGGACCGGGAGGCGCGATAATGAAGCTATCTCCGCAGGCGGATGGAGCGGGGATAGGAGGCATGACTGTGATCGAGCAAACTCAGCAAGCGCAACAGACTCAGCGCCCTACCGTGATGGTGGTCGACGACGAGATCGCCATCGTCAAAGTCCTGCGCGACTTTCTCGAGGCCGAGGACATCGCCGTCCTGATGGCCCAGGACGGCGATGCGGCACTGGCGCTGCTGGCCCGGGAGCCGGTGGACTGTCTGTTGCTGGACGTGATGATGCCCGGCGCCGATGGCTTTGATGTCTGCCGCCAGATACGCGCGACGACCGACGTGCCGATCCTGTTCCTCACGGCCCGCGAGGGCGACAGCGACAAGCTGCGGGGCTTCCGCCTAGGTGCCGACGACTACATCGTGAAGTCGGCCACGCCCGATGAGGTCGTAGCCCGTGTCAAGGCCGTGCTGCGCCGCGCCCGGCCCGTCGCTCCCGTGGCGGCCGTGGTTGACGATGGCGTGCTCGACTTCGGGCGGCTGGTCGTCGACACGAGGGCACATGAAGTGCGGGTCGCCGGGGTGCCGATCGCGCTGCCGGCGCGGGAGTTTGCGCTGCTGCGCGTGCTGGCCGAGCATCCGCGGCAAGCCTTCAGCCGCGACCACCTGCTGGAGCGCGTATGGGATAGCTATGGCGACCGCACCACTGTCGCGGTCCACATCCGGCGGCTGCGCGAGAAGATCGAGGAGGACCCGGCCGATCCCCGCTACATCGTGACCGTCTGGGGCATGGGCTACCGCTTCGAGGGGGTGCGGCGATGAAGCGGCGCGGGCGGGCGCTCTCGCTGCAACAGTGGCTGATTGCGATCGTAATCGCGATTGTGGGGATCTGCGGAGCCGTCGAAGTGGCGGTGAGCATAGCTATCTTCCACGTGGGAGGGCAGGCTGGCTGGCAATCCGCCGGGCAAGTGGGGGACGCGCAGCTGGCATCCGTACGCCGGATCATCGGGACTGATGCAGCGCAGTGGCGCCAGGCCGGCTGGCAGCGGCGCGCCGGAGCGGCGCTCGGCGCGATCGGCGTGGAAGTGGCGCTCGTGTCGGGCAAGCCGGGCCATCTCGCCTTCGCGACTCCAGGCGCTCGTCAGTTCCTGGATACGGGTATTCTCGCTGCAACGGCACGGTCGGCCGGGTCTGCCGCCGTTCCGGTGGGCTCTCAAGCGACCGTGTCCTCCTCGACACGGCTGCCGCTCTTCGGTCGCATGACTATCGTAGACCCGGCACAGCCCGCCGGCGCCCACCCACCGATTGGCACGGCCTTCCTGTGGTTCACGCGGACGTCCTCCGTCGATGGGCCATGGGTAGTGCTTTGGCCACTGGCCGGCGTGCTCACGTTCTCGCTCGCGCTAGCGTTCGTCGCCTGGCTCATGCGCCGGTCGGTGCTACGCCCGCTGGCCGCGATGAGCGAAGCCGCCGAGAGCATAGCGGGCGGCGACCTGGATCTCCACTTCCCACCCTCAGCGGTGCGCGAGATCGCGGAGGTCACCGCGGCGCTGGAAGGGATGAGCGGCGCCCTGAAAGACTCGCTGGTGCGGCAGAGTGCCCTCGAGGAGGACCGTCGCCTGTTCATCGGCGCCATCGCGCACGACCTGCGCACGCCCCTCTTCACCCTGCGTGCCTACCTGCAAGGGCTGCAGAAAGGGATCGCGGCGACGCCTGAGAAGGTGCGGGAATACGTCGACGAGTGCGCCGCCAAGGCGGACGCACTGGAGCGGCTAATCTCCGACCTGTTCGCTTTCACGCGACTGGAATATCTGGAGCAGGAGCCCGAGCGCGCGCCGCTGGAGCTGGGCGCGCTGCTGCGCCAAACGGTCGAGGGCGCGCGCCCGCTGGCCGCGGCAAAGGATATCACGCTGGCGCTGGATGGCCCGTCGGAGCCCTGCCCCCTGCTGGGCGACCGCCACTTGCTGGCACGCGTGATCGAAAATCTGCTGGACAATGCGGTGCGCCACACACCATCCTGGGGTGAGATTCGCGTGCTGTGGGGGCGCACGGGCGACACCTTGTCATTCGCCGTGGCGGACAGCGGGCCGGGCATTGCGATGAGGGACCTGCCGCACCTGTTTACGCCGCTGTTCCGGGGTGAGGCATCGCGCAACCGGCAGACGGGCGGGGCCGGCCTGGGGCTGGCCATCGCCCATCGCATCCTTGGCGCGCACGGCGGCGAGCTGAGCGCTGCCAACGGTCCGGCGGGCGGAGCCGTCTTCACCGGGACGCTCCCAGCCGCGGCCGGCGCACCATCTGTGGGCGCCGCTACCGCGTCTCACGCATAGTCACACCGAGCGCATCGTGGCAGGGCCAGCGCTGCACGCGGTGTCTGTCGGTTCCTGGATTCAGCGCGACGTGCCAGGGTAGCAGCACGTTACCTTCTTGGAACAATACTCCTCGCTGCCCACGACGAGCCTCGCACACTGCCGGCGGTGCAGCTCGCGCGTGCAACACGCCACGTCCGTTACCTACCGCCCTCATGCGCCGGGCGACGCGGCGCGGTGGACGCATCCTCCCGGGCCGCCACGAGGCGAACCGCTACCCGCTGCGCGGCGCTGCCCCACCAGAGGGCCTGCGCCGCGTTGCCCGTAGGTTCTCCCTGCGCGCGTGTCGCGACCGCACATACCAGCGCGCCGGTGTCGGGAATGTAACGGCCTGCGCCAGTGCGCTCGACCAGTGCGACGTTTCCGGCTTCCTGGCCCGGCAGCGCCTGATAGATCAGAAGTGGCCGCGCCTGGCTCAGCGCTTCCGCCACTGTGGTGGGGCCTCCCTTGGTGACCACGACACTGCTGTCTTGCATCAGCGCGGCGATGTCATCTCGCCAGCCGAGCACGGTCGCCCGCGTGCCAACCGTGCGTGCAAGCCGCCGCCGCAGGCGCGTATTGCGACCACATACGACGACCAGCTTTAGCGGACGCACGGACGCCGCCAGGGCACGCGCGACCGCTGTGAGCCGCCGCGAAGGGCGTCCACCGCCGAGCAGGAGCACCCGCGGCAGCGCATCGCTTCCAGCGGCATGCTGCACCTGCGCGAAGGCGGCCCGCAGCGGCAGACCGGTCACATCAATCCGCCCAGGCGGGATGCCCAGGGCAATAAGAGCTTCACACGCCTCTGCCGTCGCGACATAGAAGGCGTCGGCGGTCGCACAAGCCCAGCACCGATGAATGGTGACCAGGTCGGTGACGACGCAGTGCAGTGGCGGAGCGACGGGGCTTTTGCGCAGCACATGGGCGGCCAGGTGCGTGCAGAGTGGATGCACGCTGACCACCAGTGCTGGCCGCTCGCTCTGCAGGATAGAACGCAGCCGGCGCGTCCACAGCAGCGCGCCTGGGCCGTGCAGGCCGAGCTTAACGGCCCAGGCGCGGTTCGTCGCATGGTAGACCAGGCCCCACAACCAGGGTGCCTGTGCGACCGTCGCGTCATACCAGCGTGCAGGCGAGAGCGGCCCCGTGCGTCCGCGCCCCGATAAAGGATCGAGCACGCGCACGCTAATCTCGGGCGCCAGCGCCTGAATGGCCTCCTGCAGGGCCACGGCCACACTGTCGTGTCCGCCACCCGTCGAGGATGTGAGGATCAGGATTCCTGTCCCACACGCTGCCGGAATTGTCGGGCAGGGTTTCTTCATCTGCCTTTACCGTTCCCTTCCAATGCAGCACCCGCGGCATGCCGGGGCAGCGAGTCGCCCCAATCCGCGCAAGACCGCCGGAGCGGTCTACTGCATAGGTTGCGGTAGCGATGATGAACAACTGTTGAACGGGTGATGACGAGGTGATGACGATGCGGCACGGACCCCCGCGGCGGCCTCCGAATAGCGAAGGAACGCGCGACAATGAAGACTGATCAGCGGCTACGAAGCGAAGCCCAAGCAGTCGAATTGGAGTGGCGAGCATGGCTGACCAACAAGAGCAGTTGTCACTGAAAATGTACGACGAGGAGGGTGTGAGAGTGGCGCCAGATGGAGGGGCTGCGCCGGCAGCTGCCGTGCAACGGGTCGAGCCGGCCCACGACGCCGGCAATGAAGAGGTTCCGGCGGGACGTGTAATCGTCAATCCGATCAGCGGTGAGCGGATCGTCATCCGCGAGAGCGGCGAGCAAACCGGCGGCCGGCTGCTGTCCTTTGACCTCTTTCTGCCACCCCGCGCTCACGTTCCTGCCCGTCATGTCCATCCGACCCAGGAAGAGCGCTTTACCATAA
>JAQBPC010000606.1 GCA_028287725.1 Chloroflexota bacterium
TCGAGCTGATCGCGGCCGCTCGCGAGGCAATTGGGCCGGACCGGCTGCTCCTTATCGACGCCGGCTGGGCATACAACGTAAAGAGTGCGGTGCGGATCTGCCGGCTGTGGGAACCGTATGACATCTATTGGCTCGAAGAGCCGCTTCCACCCGACGATATTTCGGGCTACGCCCGTTTGTCCGATCTGGTTGGCGTGCGCATCGCCACCGGCGAGGAGGAATCCGGTGTGCGAGCGTTTCGCAGGCTCATCGAGCAAGGTCACGTCGACATCATCCAACCGGATATTGCGCGTGCGGGCGGCCTCACCGAATGCCGGCGCATTGGTGAGCTGGCCGAAGAAACGAACGTCCAGCTCGTACCGCACGCCTTCAAAACCGGCATCCTACAGGCCGCTTCCTTGCATCTGGCAGCCACGCTTCCACACGGCGACCTGTGTGAGCTGACGGTGCATCACGGGCCGCTTGCCCGCACGCTGACCAACGAGGACTTCCTGGAGCGGATTGAGCCGGATGGAACGGTGGCGATCCCATCGACACCTGGATTGGGGGTGGTGCTGAACGAAGAGACCGTCGAACGCTATCGCGTGAACTAATGGAACTTCATCTGATGTGGCCCGTTGTAAGTCGCCAGCTAGATTGGAGGCCGACCATGCGTTTCTTGCGTACACCAGCGATACGCGCTGCCGCCGCGTCTTTGCTTGCCGGTATCGTCGCACTTGGCGCCGTACCCGCCCACGCGCACCGCGCTTCCAGCCAGACCACGCTCGTGATGTGGTGGTGGGGAGAGCAGGAGGCCCAGGGCGCCAAAGGCTGGTTGGACGAGACGATTCGCCTCTACGAAAAGGCGCATCCCGACATTGTCATCAGGCCGGTTCTGCAGACGACTAACGGGCTCGTCCCGTCCTTTGAAACGGCCGCGAAAGCTCACCGTGGCCCCGACATTCAATATCTCTGGGGCGGCATTAACACGCTGGCTGAGGCGTGGCCAGGCTATATCGTGCCGATGAGCGACTATCTTCCGGCGGGCGAGCTCAAGCATTACCTGAATACATCGGAAGATACGTACAACGGCAAAGTGTGGAGCGCACCGTGGTACACACAGCCCTCGTTCCCCCTGCTCTACAATAAGGACTTCTTCAAGCGCGCGGGCCTCGATCCCAACAACCCGCCACAGACCTGGAGCCAGTTCCTGGCAGCCTGCGCCAAGCTCAAGAAGCTTGGCGTGACGCCGATTGCGGGCGGGTTGCAAGACGGATTTTACGGCGGATGGCTCTTCTCGATGCTCGGGAATCAGAACCTCAATACCGCCAAAGAAATGATGGCGGCGTCTGTCGGCAAAGCCGACATAACCTCAAGCAAGTACAGCGAGTGGTGGCAAAAGCTGGCCGAGATGCGTGCCAAGGGTTACTGGAATAACGACATCAACTCACTCCAGCTGTACCAGGCACAAGACCTGTTCGTGCAGGGCAAGGCAGCTATGACGAATATCGCCGGCTCCGACATTCGGAAGTTCGTCAAGTTAGTCGGTGTGAATAAAGTCGGCGTGATGCGCATGCCTGTATTCGGAACAGGCAAGCTAGCCCACACCTTCGGCAGCAGCTCACAGACGCTGGCTATCCCGGCGTTCTCCCAGCATAAGAAGGAGGCCGCGCAGTTCATCATGTTCACGCATACGAGTGAACGCATGGTGGCATTCTATCGGGAGACCGGCTCGATTCCCGCGGACGACCGATTCCCGCAGAACCTGATTACGCTGCCGCAGCAGAAGTTGGTCTGGGGCTGGATGATCCATCAGGGTGGCCCCTACCTTGAGAACTTCATCCCCGTTCAGCTCGATAGCGACGGAAACTTCGCGGGCACCCAGAAGATCTTCGCCGGCGATAGCGTATCCAGCGTCATCTCGCTGCAAGCCAAGGTGCTCAATAAGTGGCAACGCACCGCACCAGGCGAGCTGATGGCATTCCAGAACTGGTTCAAGCTGTAGAACTGGAGAGCTAGGTATGAACGGGACGATGGCGGCCGGTCGGCAGTTCCGGCCAGCAAGGCGACGGCGGGTTGCCGCATGGCTGCGACCCATTCCCTATATCCTGCCGTCTATCGCCGCTATCGTCCTGATCTTCGCTTATCCGCTGGTGCGGTTGGTGCGAGAAAGCACGCAGCAGAGCTACGCCGGAGTTACGAAGGATGTCGGTCTGACCAACTATCAGTTCGTCCTCACCGACAGCGACTTCATCACCGCCGTGACGCATAACCTGCTCCTGCTCCTCTGCGTGCCAATCTTGATCCTGCTGTCCGTGCTGTTCGCGGTAATACTCAATGAAGCGGCGCGCGGCCGGCGCATTTACTCCACGGTGCTCTTTCTACCGTATGTGCTGTCGGTTCCGGTGATCAGTGTATTGTTCAACTACCTGCTGCAGCTCAATGGCGGGGTGAACTCGATCCTGCGGGCGCTTGGCCTTGGCGCAATCGCCCAGGACTGGCTCGGCAGCGAGAGCTGGGCGTTACCCTCGCTTATGGCCGTGATCGTCTGGAAGGAGCTGGGCTTCGGCATCATGCTCTTCTTCGCGCGTATAATCTCGCTGCCAAATGAGCTGTGGGAAGCGGGCCGAGTCGACGGCGCGGGCTGGTGGCGCCTCCACTGGCACATTACGCTACCGCAGCTGCGCGGCATCATCGAGTTCTACGCCGTGGTCGAAAGCATCACCATGTTGAGCTGGGTGTTCGCCTATGTATATGTGATCTCCAGCGGCACGGGAGGGCCCGGAACGAGCACGCTCGTGACCGAGCTCTACATCTATAAGAGTGCCTTTGGTTACGGCACGAATAACCTCAACATCGCTTCGGCCGCCTCGGCAATCCTCTTTGTTGGCACGGTCGTGCTGATGTTCATCAATTTCCGTGTGCGGCGGGTCGATCTGCATGCCTGAGCCGGGAATCGGGCTAGGCGCCTGAGCGCAACGTTCGCTCGAATCGTTATACGGCGGTCACGCGGTCAGCAATCGAGGGGGATCGAGTAGTGGAAAGCGTACAGTCGCCGGCCACGGTTACTTCACGGCGCGGCAGGTTACGGCGTGCCGGTGTTGCCGCGCGCCAGGTCGTGCTGGTGGTCGCTTCGGCGTCGGCGCTCCTGCCGTTGTATGCTATGCTGACGGCCGCGTTCAAGGGGCAGAACGACTACTTGGCGCATCCGCTCGGTCTTCCACTGTCCCCTTCCGGGGCAGCGTTCTCGACGGCTCTCAGCAGCGGCTTTCCCCATTGGCTGCTCAATAGCATTTTGGTGGCAGGTGCTTCCGTGCTCATCAGCCTGATGCTTGCCACCTTGGCGGCGTACGCCTTCAGCCGCATGCCTTTTCCGGGCCGAAGCGTCAGTTTCACGCTGATGATCAGCTTGATGGTTGTGCCGCCGATCGTCATGTTAATCCCGCTCTTCGAGCTGATGTCCGATCTCAACCTGGTGAACACCTACCAGAGCGTGATCATCATCTATGCAGGCCTGATGCTGCCGTTTTCCATCTACCTTTTGACAAGCTTTTTCAACACCATCCCGCGTGAATTGCTGGAGGCAGGATCCATCGATGGCGCCGGACACTTTCGTAGCCTCATCTCGATCATCTTGCCGCTGGCCATGCCCGCGCTGGTGACCCTGGGCATCGTTAACTTGCTCTGGGCCTGGAACGAGCTGCTCATTGCTCTTGTGCTCCTTCAGGACGACAGCATGAAGACGCTTATGGTTGGAATTACCATCTTCCAGTCGCACAATAACTTAAACGTGCCGGTCACCATGGCCGGGCTATTGATCGCGACGATTCCCATCGTCGTCATTTATCTGGCCGGTCAGCGATTCTTCGTGCAGGGACTTGCCGCCGGCGCGGTGAAAGAGTGAGCCACGGGGCAACTGCGCAGGCGACCCGGCGCGCGCTCATCACCGGTGCGGCAAACGGGATCGGCCGCGCCACCGCGCGACTCCTCGCCAGGAGCGGCTGGTCGATCGTAGCGATTGACCGCGATGAGCCGGGTTTGCAGGCGTTACGGGCTGAGCTGGGCGCTTGTGTCACGCCACGCGTGCTCGACCTGGCCGATCTTACCGAGACAACGCGAATCGACCTCGATGGGCCACTTAGCGCGGTAATTCAATGTGCCGCGGCCTTTCAGCCCGCGGACTTCCTTACGGAGCCGGTCGCGGCCTGGCACAGAATCTTCGCAGTAAATTTCGAGGCGGCGTACATCCTCAACAAGCTTGTGGTGCCGAGTTTGATCGAGAACAATGGAGGCTCGATCGTTCATGTTACGAGCGTCCATGCTTGGCTCTCGGAGAGCCAATCGAGTCACTACGACGCATCCAAGGGCGCACTGGCGACCTTGACCAGGAGCCTGGCGGTTGAGCTGGCGCCACACAATATCCGCGTGAACGCGGTTGCCCCTGGCTTTGTTCGGACTCAGATGGCGGTAGTGAACGGAATTGACGAGCTGGAGAGCGACCTCTTTCTCACGCATTACGTCGGTAGACGGCGCATTCCGCTTGCCCGTGCGGCAGAGCCGGATGAAGTCGCCGGTCCCATCGCGTTCTTGGTGAGCGATGCGGCGTCCTATATTACGGGTGCAACGATCGTCGTCGATGGAGGGCTAAGCGTGACCTTCTAAGCCGGTGGCCACTGCCATCAGGAAACCAGGCCGTTTACGGCCGGGTACCCGCGCGTGGATGGTTCTCACTGTCCTCGCCTAGCTGCGGACTTTAGGCCGCTAACCTAGCACGTCACGGCGCGGCAGTCGATGTAAGCCGGCTGCGCCGCCCGAGTTGTTGGCATTTCAGTTTTGCTAGCTACTTCGAAAGGAACTGGTATGACGGAAGGTGGCACGAATCATGTACAGGTGGGACGCCTCGCCGGGAAGGCGGCACTGGTGACGGGAGCTTCACGCGGACTTGGCCGGGCGATTTCCGAGCGGTTCGCCGTGGAAGGCGCGTCGGTGGCCATCGTAGCACGGACCAGCCGCGAAGCCGTTGAGGTGATCGCCCAAGCGATCAACGTTGCAGGCGGCCGTGCCGTGGCACTGCTTGGCGACGTAGGTGATCGAGAGGACGCGCGTCGCCTGGTGGAGGAGACAGTAGCGGCCTTCGGCGGCCTCGACATACTGGTGAACAATGCCGGAATCGACGTAAGCTCATTCCGACCATTGCACGAGTTCGACGAGGATATATGGGACGCCATTTTGCGCACAAATCTGACCGGTGCGTTCTTGATGACCAAATACGCCGTTCCCGCTTTACTCAAATCCGGCCGTGCGTCGATCGTCAATATCGCTTCGGTCTGTGGCGTGCAGGCATGGCAGGGTGACGCACCGTATAACTCATCCAAGGCCGGAATGATCATGTTGACGCAGACGGCCGCACTAGACTATGCGCGCCAGGGTATTCGCTGCAACGCTGTCTGTCCAGCAGTTATCGGCACCGACATGACCTGGGAATTCATAAAAGCGGCGGACGATCCCGAGGGAATGGAGGAGTTTTTTCGTAACCTCCATCCAATGCACGTCTTGGGTATGCCGGCCGACGTGGCGAATGCCGCCTTGTACCTGGCCAGCGACGAGGCTCGATTCGTCACTGGATCCGTGCTGACCGTCGACGGTGGCATGACCGCGCACGGTGCGTGAGTTTCGCCGGGCCACAATCGACCTGCAGTTCGCGATTCGACCGCAGCCACAGGATGGCAAGTACATTTTTGCACTCTGCTTGGCCGGCGCTAGCATAACGGAATCTGGATTAGCAATATACGCAGGCAGCGGTTCGCCCAGTCGCCGACGGTGCAGTCGAAGCGTGCGCACAGTGAGGTGCCGGTCAAGATGAAGAGAGTGGTCGTCTTGGGGCGTGGTGGGGCAGGAAAGTCGACCGCGGCAATACGCCTGGGTCAGCTCACTGGACTGCCGGTCATCGAGCTGGATAAGCACTTCTGGCGCCCAGGCCTGACACCAATGCCTGTGGCTGAGTGGATTCAGGCGCAACGCATTCTGGCCGCCGAGTGCGAATGGATCATGGATGGCGATTTGGGGCCGCACGACGCGCTCGCTCCTCGGCTCGAGCGAGCCGATACCATCGTGATACTCGACTTCTCATTGATCCGTTGTGCCTGGCGCGCCGCGCGGAGATCCCGAGAGCGGGCTGACTTTTGGTGGTGGCTGTTTACCTGGCGGCGCCGTAGTCGCTCCGGCCTGCTCGACGCAGTCTCGAAGTCCGCACCAAACGCTGATTTACACGTCCTGCGCACACCACGAGAGCTGCGCCAATTTTTCGCCGCTGCCGACGTTCAAGCCTAATGACTTCCGCCCAATGGCAGAGCATTGCAGGCCGCGTATTCTCATCTGCAAGGATCGAGCGATCAGTTTTGGACAACCATCCTCAGGTTAGCGCCAAACACCGGCAAGCCATGGCGCTCCAGTGACCGAAGGCGGATAGTGTGTTAGCTTCCGAGCGCCCGACGAAGAGCGTCACGCACGTGGTCAGGGCTGCCCAGTGGAATCTCCAGAACGAGCACATCAGGCGACCGCAATGCATCTTCACGCCGGCTATAGACGGTATACGTGCCGGTGCGGCGCAACTCGACCACATGTTGCACGACAGGTAACTGAGCTACATCGTCGTTAACCACGTTTTCGAAGTCCTCAGATGCGAGAAAGGCATCCAAGGCGTGCTGGAAGTCGCGTTTCTCGACCATATCTGCTCCCACTCGTTGCACGCCGAGCGCGCCGGAGTGTGTATGCGCTCGATTTGATCCTGGCCACCAGGATACCCTGTCTCGACTAAACAAGCAGGGGCGCCGTGAATGTTCACGGCGCCCCTGCCCGTCGCTACCCGCTGACGCGAGTCAGCTTAGCCGGAAATTACATGCCCGACGTGGCAATCGACGGCATGGTAGCGCTGTTCGAGATCACGAAGTTATCCCACATGCCACTTGCAAGGTGCCCTGGCACCAAGCACGACATGTAGAATTTACCCGCGTGATTCGAGTTGAAGCCCAGCAGCTGCCAGTTACCGCCAACTTCTCCCGCGAAAGCATTATGGCTTAGCACGGGAGCGAAGCCGAATGGCTCGAGCCCTGCCGGGGCCGTGTGTGTAGTGGTAATTGCCAGACTATGCGGCAGGGCCGCCTTGTTCTGGTACTCGATGTCGATATTCCAATGGGCAGGGACGGTAAACGTCGCGGACCCGTTGAAGTAACCATCGAAGTTGAAGCCCGCGTTGGCCCCTGTCTGCCCGGCGGCGACGATGATAACCGCGTGTCGCGCAGCCGCGTTTGCATACATGAACGGATTGATTTTCGTCATGCCCTTGAGCGAAGGCAGGTTTACCGGCACCGCGACTCCGTTGAGAGCCGGCACTGGCTTGACCGGAGAGCCTCCGAGCTTAAGGACGACGAGCGTCCCACCCATGGGTGCCTGCGAGACTGCCGCCGTTGCGCCACCACCGGCAGCGATGGCAATATACTGCGTGCCATTCACCTGATAGGTGACCGGCGGCGCGCCAAATCCGATGCCAATGTTGCCGCTCCAAAGGGTAGCTCCGGTTTTGGCATCGAAGGCGTAGAAATGGCCGTCATCGGAGCCGGCAAAAACGATACCGCCTGCTGTGGAGAGCGTGCCGCCACCAATCGGCTTGGTGAGTGCATGACGCCACAAAATCTTGCCGGTTGTGGCGTCGACGGAAGCCAGGCCGCCCGTTACCGGACCGGCGGGGCTAGCCGAGCCACCCGAGTCTACCTGGCCCTGGCGGTGTGCGTTGATGTCGCTCAAAGGGAGAGTCTTAATGGTTTGGCACTCGTTGACGTAGCCCTGGTAGACCGCCCCGGTCGCCGGATTGAATGACGGCGGGCCATATTCAAGACCTCCAACACTGCCGGGGCATACCTTAACGCCGGCCGGGGTGGGCTTGAGATGTGGTATGGACCAGGGGCCAAGGAACGGAGACTTTGCCAGCACCTTGCCGGTCTTCGCATTGAAGAACCAGAGTGTACCCGACTTGTTACCGTGGCCCACAACGCGCGTGGCCTTGCCATTGATGGTCAGGTCCATCAGGAACGGCGCGGGCATGGAGTCATAATCCCAGACGTCGTTACAGAAGTCTGAATGCCCCCACACGAGCTTGCCAGTGTTGGCATCCAGTGCGACTGTTGCATTCACCCACTGGTTGCAGCCAAGACGTTGAGTGTTTACGAAGTCAGGACTGGGGTTTCCAGTACCGATGTAGAGAATGCCGGACGTGGGGTCGATAGTGGCGGGCATCCATACGTCGCCGCCGCCATGCGAGCCCGCCGCGGGCATCCAACTGGTGCCACGAGCCGGCACGGTATAGAACTTCCACAGCTGCTTGCCGGTGTTGGCATCAAACGCGGCTTCGAAACCGCGCTGTCCTGCATCGCCTTCCTCAGAGCCGACGAACAATTTGCCGTTCCAATAGGTCGCCGGAGATGACTCAGCGTAGCCGGCATTCGGGTCGGCCACGTTACTCTCAAAGAGTTTTTCTCCGGTCGAGGCCTGGAGAGCGATCAAACGGGCATCGAACGTCACAAGATACACTTTGCCATTGGCGACCGTTACGCCACGATTTTGCGCGACGCCGCCACCACCGCCGGCGATGGACTTGTAGAAGTCGACAACCGGTGTGTACTGCCACATGAGCTTCCCGGTCGCCGCGTTCACGGCGCGCACCTGGTTGGTATTCGTGGTGTAGTACATCACGCCGTTAACCACCACCGGGGTGGTTTCCCATCCGGTGAGATTCTTCCCTTGTTGGACCTGCCAGGCGACGCCTAACTTGGAGACGTTGGACGCATTTATCTGGGAGAGCGGCGAGTAGAAGGTATTGTTGTTGCTGCCTCCCCACGATGCCCAATCGACGGTAGCGCCTGCCGCGCGTGCCGTACCAGCGCCTGATAGTGGCTGCGCCAGCCGTGCTCCGGCAGAACCGGCAACCAACAGCGAAGCGATCGCACCCATTGCGACGCCTCTGCGAAGTTTCAACTGCACTCGGGGTCTCCTTCTTTTGCGCGTATCCTAAATGCCTGCAGGCTACATCTCTGTGAGCCGCGGCAAGCTACGCTTGAAGACAAAGCCAAGAAACGATGAGCTCGAATGAATTCTTCAGAGCCACGGGATGACTACGTGCGGTTCCAGTCCTCCTTTCATCTTCATGAACCCGCAGGACACCAATCGCACGCGGCCCCAGCGAGATCACAACGTGGGTGGAACGGAAATGGAGGGAGTTATCGTGTGGTAATCCGGTGAAATACCACCGGATAGCGGTGATTGTTGAGCTCCAGCAAGCCGGAAATATTGTTATGCACCGGTGCTCCGACGTACAGATGACCCAACAAGACTGTAAGAGTGGGCGATAGAAGGTCAATCATCATATTGCCCTTGCCCAATTGATGGAAGTGATAAAGCTGGAAGACCCAACTGGTCTGAGATCCCGACTTGTCGTATCCATAGAACTGCCCAATGCCGTACAGGAAGCCGTTACTGCCAACTTCGATACCGAGGGCAGCAGACTGAACGCGGGCCGCGGCAGGAAGAGACTTTAACAGGTATTGACCGACAAATTGTTGTGCAAATTTGGAGTTGACCTTGAAAGTAGCAGGCCGGCTGTACGTCGGCCCGGTTGTCGCCTGGGCCACGTGAGCAGCACCGAACATGGTGCCACCAACCACACTCAACGAGGTGAGGATCGCAATCGTACGTCTTCGGAGCGATAGCATTTCGGAGTATCCTTTCCGCGCGTTCGGTGTTCTCTGCCGAACAGCCGCAGTGGGGCGCTGTGTCACGGAAGAAGAACTTTATATGTTGCACATGGACAGTAGTGCTTGCATCATAGATACGCCAAAGTGCATTGTCAAGAATGCTTGAACCTTTATGGTGCTTCATGATTCGGTTGTTGAAGTATCACAAAGTCCTCGGTCGGTCGCCACTTCGACGACTCGCATCTTGTATTCCCTCCAGGCACCAAAGCCAGGCGCTTTATGGTACATGGCGTCAACGCACCCCACCACCTGGATACGCGCACTTGCCAGAATTAAGCCCAAATGCTGAATTGCCTGTGCCCGTTCCGCGCACCCAAATTGGCACGAGTTTCCTGGTCGTTAGCTCTCGCCCTATACGTGCAAGGGCACCGCGCCGATCAGCATCATCGGCGCGGTGCCCTTTTATCCCCTATCCTGAGCGACTGGGTCCGTTTACTTCGCGACTATCGAGGGCATCTTGGCCGTTGGGGAAATCGTGAAGACGTCCCACATTCCGCTCTGGATATGTCCCGGCACCAGACACGCGAGATAGAACTTCCCAGTTGTTACCGTATTGAAGCTTATATACTGCTCCTGTTTGGCATTGATGCCCTGGAGGGCGTTGGCCGTCTCAATCGGCGCCAGCCCCAGGACTATGGGTTGCGCCCCACTCTTGGGCTGAGTGACAAGCCCAGCGCTGTGTGGTAAGGCAGACGCGTTGGAGAAGATCCAGTCGACTGTCCAGCCCTGTGGCACTATAAAGTTTTCTTTCCCATTGTCGTAACAATCAAAGTTGAAGCCGTTTTTTGTCGGCTTGGCGGCCGCGACCATCATGATCACCACGTGCTGCCGCTTTGCGTCGACATACATCCACGGGTTGATCTTGGCCAGACCTTTAACCGATGGTCGTTGGGCGGCATTGGGAATGAAGCCGGAGTTGAGCGCCGGGAGTGGC
>JAQBPC010000629.1 GCA_028287725.1 Chloroflexota bacterium
TCCAGCCTCCGGCGCAGCGCTGCAACGGCCTGATCGCCGGCCAGGCGCCCCAATGCCCAGGCCGCGTGCCCGCGCACTAATGGCGCCGTGCCTGTGAGTGCTTCAATCAGCGCCGGCACTGCCCGCCGGTCGCCACTGTTACCCAGGGCCACGGCCACGTTCCGTTGGAGTCCCTCACGCTTCGCCCGCTTGATAGGGTTTCCGGCAAATCTCGTGCGGAACTCCTCCTCGCCGATACTGAGCAGCGGGATCAGCGCCGGGCGGGCGGCCTCCAGACTCGCTGCCTGGAACGGCGGATGGTTTGCCACCTGCCCCTTGATCGCGGGCGGGCACACGTCCTGGCAGATATCACAGCCGAAGATCCAATCGCCAATAAGCGGACGCAGATCCCGCGGGATGGGGCCACGATGCTCGATGGTCAGATAGGAGATGCAGCGGCTGTTGTCCAGCTCATAGGGGCCGGTGATCGCGCCGGTAGGACACGCGCTGATGCACCTGGTGCACGACCCGCAGTTCTTGCGTAGCGGCTGGTCCGGCTCGAGCTCCAGCGACGTGAGGATCTCGCCGAGCAACACCCACGAGCCATAGGTGGGATTGATGATGTTCGTGTTCTTGCCAAACCAGCCGGTGCCGGCACGGCGGGCAACGGCCCTGTCCACGATGCGCGCCGTATCTACCAGCGTCCGGCACTCGCCGCCGTCGAAGCGTTCCTGCAAGGCTGTCGCCACCGTTGCCATGCGTTCCTTGAGCACCGCGTGGTAATCGCGTGCCCAGGCATAACGCGCCACCCGGCCCCTGGGGCTTTCCTCGCCGGCCACATCCGGCTCGGCGGTACGGTACGAGAGCGCCACCGCGATAATCGAGCGCACACCGGGCAGCAGGTTACGCGGGTCCGCCGCAACGTCCGCCCGCTCGGCGTTGAACCAGGGCATGCCGTCGTACACGCCGGTGGCAATGCGGCGGCGTAGAAAGCGGCGCTCCTCCTCAAAAGGCGTTGCCGCCGCGATCCCCACGGCATCGAATCCGGCCGCGAGCACCAGCTCTTTCACCTGTTCGGTGCGTGTGCGCGGCGTATACTCCTGGCTACTGGGGACTATGCTCTGTCTCGATGTCATGCGCTTCCCGGGCCTATATGTAGAGCCAATGATCGTAGAACCGTTGCACGGCGGGCCCGCGGGCCGTTTCAAGGCGAACCGCTCCTGCTGGTCCATCAATAAGGGTAGACGTTTGGGCTATGCCTGCCTATGTCTCTACATCTACTGTAGCCATAGCTCCGGACACCCTGCGATCGTAGCCGCGGAATTGGGGCAGCGCAAACGCCAGCAGCGCCACGCCCACGACGCACAGCACGCCGCCGGAGACCACCGAGGTGCGCACGCCGAAGCCCGTCGCCACGATGCCGGACTCCACGTTGCCCAGCGTTGGCCCGCTCGAGTAGCTGATCAGCTCGATGCTGGCCAGCCGGCCACGCAGCGCATCGGGAATGGTCTGATTCCAGATGGTTGAGCGAAACAGCCCGCTCACCTCGTCCGCACCGCCCGCCAGGGCGAGAAAGATCAGGGCAACCGGCAGCGAAGGCGCCAGCCCAAACATGGTGATGGCGACGCCCCATGCGCCCGCCGCCCAGATCACTCCCATGCCGTGCCGGTGTACGTGCGCGGTCCAGCCGCTGGTCAGCGCGGCCAGCAGCGATCCGACCGCGGGCGCGGCATAGAGCAGACCCAGCACGCCTGGCCCACCGAACTGTCGTGCCAGAGCAGGGAACAGCGCCGTGGGCATGCCGAAGAACATAGCCACCATATCGACAACATATGTGCCAAGCAGCTCGGGTCGGCTGCGCGCATAGCGCAGTCCTTCCAGCACGCGCGCAAGGCTTGGCCGCTCAGCATCCGGAGGTGGCGGCACGGCCCGCATGAGCCGGAGCGCCACCAACGACACCGCGAAGGTTGCCACGTCGACGGTATACGCCCCACCCAGGCCAATGGTCGCCACCAACACACCCCCGAGCGCCGGGCCGGCGATCATGCCCACATTGCCCTGTAACGACTGGAGCGCAGCGGCCGCGGATAGCTCATCCCGGTCGACGAGGCGCGGCAGCATGGCATCCAGCGAGGGACGTTGCAGGGCATCCATGCCTGCCAGCGCCCCGGCCGCCAGGTACAGCACCCAGAGCTGAGGGTGCGGTTGCCATGCATTGAGCGCCAGCAGCCCGGACACCGTAGCAAGCAGCAACTCGGTAATTTGCACCATCCGGCGTCGATCGTGGGCATCGGCAAGAGCGCCGCCGAGGAAGGCCAGGAGCAGGATAGGAGCGATCTCTACCAGGCCCAGCAAGCCCACGGCCAGCGAGGAGTGGGATAGCTGATACACCTGGTACGGCAGGGCAACGGAGCTGATCATGGAGCCAAAGAACGAAACCAACCGGCCGGCGAAGAGAAGCCGAAAGTCGCGATGGCGACGGAGTGGTCCCGTATCGAGGACAGCAAGCCGCACCAGGCGCCGCCAACCCGCTCTCGGTCGCGGCTCCTCGCCCTCGGCTTCCAGATCGTCGCTCTGCACCCCACCCTCACTCTCTATGCTGATCGCCCCTCGCGTTACACCGATACACGGGCGTTATCTTACCCCGACCGGCGCCGCCTCTGGCAGTATCGGCCCCACGCGACCGCCGGACAAGGGCGCAGCCTGTAAAGTTTCGCACCTACAGGCGGTATCATACGAGTGCAGGGAAGCGATTGTCGCGTTTAGTATTGGCGAGGGATAGCGGTATGCCGGAGAGCGCGCTCAAGGAGATGGTCTATGCCTACCCCACGAGCGCGTCGGACATCGGCTACATGATCTGAAGGTCGTCTACCGCCGGACACAAGCGCACGCCGGTGGCCGGGAAGGAGCACGCAGGTGAAAAGAGGGATCGGCCTATGCCGTTGCCTCCATCTCCCTATGGGCCGGTAGATGGATGGCCATTGCCACCAGGACGGAAGCAATGCAGGTGGCGGCGCCGGCGAAGAAGGTTATCTGGTAGCCAAATTGGTCCCAGATGATCCCGCCAAGCACCGGCACGCCCACGGCCGCCACGTGGTTCGAAGTGCTACCCATGGCCAGGGTCGGCCTGAGCTCATTGCGCGGCGCAATCTTCCCCAGGTAGGTGGTGATCGCGGTGCTGCAGCCGAAGAGCGCGTTGTCGATGCAGTAGACGATGCCAAGCAACAGCACGGTATGCACCAGCGCGTAGGTGGAAAACAACACTATCAGGATCAGATAGTTCCCAATCAACAGGGAGCGCTCGCCGAGCCTATCGATCAAGAAGCCAATCGGCAGCGACGAGATCAGCGTAACCACCGTGTTAGCGAGCAGCAGCAGTGTGATCGTGCGCACGCCTACGTGATAGTTTCGCACCAGCAGGAACACGGCAAAGGTGCCGAAAATCTGTCGCCGGCTGCCATCCAACATGGACAACGTGTAGTAAATCAGGTACTTACGACGGAAAGTGATCCGTACCTGTGGGGCGGCATCCTTGTCGTGCAGCAGGAGCAGGCAGATGGCTCCCAGGATTACCATGCCGCCGGCCGGCACGAAACTGCCGCGGAGGCCGAGCGGGATGATAAAGGCCAATACCAGGCCCGTGCCGATCAGCGTGCCGATCGCTTCTACCGCGTTCTTTTGCCCCATGCGGTTGCCACGGTTGTGCTCGCCGGCTTGGCTCAGCACCAGGCCGGAGCTGAGCGGATAGAACAGATGGAAACCCAGGCTGCCGAACATGGTTACGGCGATCAACGTACCCAGGCTGCTCACGGCTGAGTAGCCCATCAGCCCGATCCCCAGGATCGTCAACGCCAGGGCTGTCACACGCGACTCGCGCAAACGCATGGTCAAGGCGGCCAGCACCACGGTAAGGAAACCGGGCAC
>JAQBPC010000631.1 GCA_028287725.1 Chloroflexota bacterium
CCGAGCTCTACTTCGTCCGGATCGGCGCCTTCCGGCGGACGGAAGTGAAACCATCCAAGAAAATCTCCGGTAGATTTCTCGATAGCCGCCCAGAAGCCATACCCTTCGTACCGCTCGTAGTAGTGGAGGAACCTTGGCAGGGTCTCATTTTGGATAACGTCACGGGGAGTTGGTTTGCCGTTGGAGAGGTAACGCATGACGTCCGGATCGCTGTCGAGTTCGAACAAGTTGTCAACGTCGGCCTCCGTGAACCGGCGCAGCAACACTCTTTCGGTTTCCAGGAACACATGCATTACTGGTCGCCCACTACGGCACGATCACTTCCGGTTGGCCACTCTTGGCCGATGCATAGGCGGCGAGCGCAACGGCCAGAGCCCGGGCGCCATCGCGCCCGGTGGCGGCAGGCGCTCGCCGTTCACGTACTGCCGCCACGAAATCGGTGATGAGCGCCAGATCCGCGTCGGCGCCATAGCCCAGCCACTCGGAGGGTGCGTTTTCCGCGGGGTAGCGCACGACTTTCTGACCAAATGCATCCAGGCCGACGGTGCCCTTCGTGCCCGCTATTTCCAGGGTCAGATCCCCCCACATAGGAAATGATGCGGGACGCGACCAACTTGGGTCGAGCGTTACAACCACCCCCGACCGGAAGGTGATTGTGAGGAAGGCTGCATCGTCTACCGCGATATGATGGAAGCCATTGCTGATCTCGGCATAGACCTCGACCGGCTCATCTTCCAAATACCAGCGCAACAGGTCGACTACGTGCACGGTGTGGTCCATCACGGCGCCGCCCCCCGCCAGGGCTGGATCCCGGAACCAGCCGGGCGGCATCTTGCCATGGTTCGTTGAGCGAACAGCCAGTACCTCACCGATTCCGCCATCCGAGATCGTACGCTTGACCGCGATAGCCGGCAGGCTATGGCGCATGGGAAATGCCGTGGCAAGCACCACGCCGGCAGTATCGGCGGCCGCAACCATCGCAGCGGCATCCTCATTTGTGGTGGCTAGAGGCTTCTCGCAGAGCACATGTTTTCCGGCGCGGCAGGCCTCCAGACAGAGCGCCGCGTGACGCGAATTCTCGGAGGTGATCACGACGGCATCAAACTCGTCCCAAGCGGCCGGCGCACGCAAATCGGCCAGAAACGGCACGTTATAGTGATCCGCGAACGCCCGACCGCGGTCTGCGTTGTCATCCCAGATCGCGGCGAGCGCGGCGTTGGGAACCTGGCGCAATGCATCCGCATAGGCGGCAGTATGCACGTGCGCGGAGCTCAATATGGCACAGCGTATTGGAGCAGTCATGCCGCGACCACCTCCACAACTTGTGCTTGGTTCGTGGCTGCGCTGGCGCGCGCGGACAGGGCCAGAGACAGTGCGGCCAACGCCTCTTCCGGCCGTACCAGCGACTCGGCTCGCCCGGCAAGTACGTCGACAAAATGGGCCAATTCAACGCGGTACGGATTGGTGACACTGAGGTCTGGCAGTGGCACGTCGCCTGGCTCCCGAGGCGCCGTCTCGGCATAGAGAATAATTGGTGTGGATTCGCTGCTGTTGTGCTGGAGAAGCCCGCCATCGCCTGCCAGCTCCACCATGGTGGTGAAAGGGCCGGGATGGCCCCAGGTTCCCGTGATCTGGCTTAACGCGCCGGAGGTATGCCGAATTGTCGCCATGCCCTGCGTGAAGGCACGCGGTTCAAACCGCTGCACAAGTCGGGCATATACCCGTTCGGCTGGACCAAGGTGGTGGAGCGCCCAATCGAAATCATGGATCATCATGTCGAGGAAGATGCCGCCACTCTGTGTCTCGTCCAGGTACCAGCTCCTGCTTCCACCAGGAGACGACCCTTGACGGAGCATAGTGAGGCTTACCGGTGTGCCAATCCGTCCCTCGCGCAGCGCACTCGCAATACGTTGGAACTCGGGAAAAAAGCGCACCACCTGGCCAACCAGCAACTGTGTACCTGCGGCGCGGGTCGCCGCGATCATTGCCTGGCCGTCCGCCACCGTAAGTGTTAAGGGCTTCTCGCAGATTACGTGACATCCGTACTGAGCAGCCCGCTCTACCGTGATCCGGTGCTGTGCGGTTGGCAGGCAGCAATCCACGACGTCGAGCTTCTCAGCCTCCAGCATGGCATCCAGGTCGGAGTACGGGTGTGCGCCCACGGTGGCCGCGAGCTGCACAGCGCGATCGCGATCGATGTCAAGCACTGCCGCCACCACCACACCTGGGATCGTGGCATACGCCTGAGCATGGGTTAAGCCCATTGAGCCGGTACCCGCGAGGCCAACACGGATCATCTAAGCGCTTCCTCCAAATTATGGGTTGATTGGCGGCACATCAACGGAAATCCAGCGACTGTCGCGGGCGCTTTCCAGCACCGCGTCGGCGATCAAGTTCTCGCGATGTCCATCCACGAAAGTGGGAAATGCAGGGCTGGTACCGGAGTTGTAGCCACCGGCCCGAATGTAGTCATAGATTGCACGGTTAATTGCAGTATGGCTGTCGGGGAATCCCTCGGCGTGTCCGCCGGGATACCGTGCTATCGAGCGGGCCGGCTCATCCATCAGTGCCGGATCTTTGATCAGCAGCTCGTTCGGCCGATCTCGATGACCGATCCATAACTCATTCGGGCGCTCGGCATCCCATGCCAGCGAACCTCGCGAGCCATTGACCTCTATGGCGAGACGGCATTTCCGCCCGGCACTCACTTGCGAGACTTGCATGAGTCCCCGGGTGTGCTCGCCGAGCCGGAGTATCACACTGGCGGCATCCTCGGTATCCATCGCCTGTGGAGTGCGTGGAACGTCGCCGGTGCTGAATGTATCGAGGGCACGGTCTGGCTTCTGCCTCACTGGGAGAAACGTGGCAAGGTCGGCCAGCACGCGGTGCACGGACAGGCCGGTTATGAACTGCGCCAGGTCTATCCAGTGTGAGCCGATGTCTCCCACGGCGCGCAATGCGCCTCCATGCTCGGACTCCACTCGCCAATTGTAGTCGGTGTCCAGGAGCAACCAATCCTGCCAGAAGCCGCCATGCACCATATAGATGGCGCCAAGGTCGCCACGTTGAATCATCGTCCGCATTTGCTGGATCAAAGGGTAGAAGCGGATGTTGAACGTAACCGCATGTACCAGCTTGCTAGCCTCGGCGATCGACACCAGTTCTGCCGACTCCTGGCTGGTCATGCCGAGCGGCTTCTCGCAAATCACGTGTTTGCCGGCCGCCAGCGCCGCCTTCGCGGCGGGATAATGCTCGCGATTCGGCGAGCAAATATGGATGGCATCGATGGCCGAATCGGCAATCAGGTCGCCGTAGTTACCGTAGGCTTTGGGGATAAAGAGGCCCGCCGCCTTCCGCTCCGCCGAAGCCTGGTCGCGACCTACAAGGGCATCAACCGAGACATAGCCCAAACGCCGCAACGACTCAATATGGGTAGGGCCAATGAAACCGGCGCCGATTACGCCGACGCGAATTGGCATGTGCATCGCCATCAAGTCTTCCTTACGCTTCGATCGGGGACAACAACGTCTTGAGAGCGATACGCCGCTCGACTGTCTCGAATGCTTCGCGCCAATCGGCCAAAGGATAGACGTGGGAGATCAGCGGCTCAACCTGTACATCGCCGCGCGACAGCAGATCTAGCGCTCGCCTCCAGGCAGATGGCACCGAAGCATTGCTGCCGCTGACGGATAGTTCTTTGTAACAGACCTGGTCGAGGTCCCAGGCAACAGGCTTACCGAACAGGCCGATTTGCGCGTACTGACCCCCGCGACGGACCAGCGTGAGCAGGTCCCGTGCCGCGGGCCCAGCGCCCGAACACTCGTACACGAGATCCGCGCCCAACCCGTTGGTTTGCTCCTCGATGGCGCCGCGGAAGTCGTCCTGATCCACTTTGAACGTCGCCTCGGCGCCCAGTGTCTGGGCCAATTCCAGTCGATGCGCGTCGCCCGCGGTACCGATAACGATGACGCGGACGCCCGCGGCCCGAAGTACCTGCAGCGTCAGGAGCCCAATGGCGCCCGGGCCGGCCACCACGGCCAAATCGTTTGGACTCACTTTGGGAGCGTCGAGCACGCCATGCACGACGCACGCCAGCGGCTCGACGAGCGCGCCGGCACGAAAGCTGACGGTATCGGGCAGCGGGTGGACGTTCCGTGCGGGCACGACGAGAAGAGACGTGAAGCCGCCGTTCACCGCTGAGCCGATTGAGCGGCGCTGCAGACACAGATTGACGCGACCGTCGCGACAGAATCGGCAGACGCCACATGTCGAAAAATAGGTCTCGGTGGTTACGCGGTCGCCCTCGGAAACGGTTGTTACGCCCTCGCCGAGCGCCACGATCCGGCCCGATACCTCGTGGCCAAGCACGACGGGCGGCCAGGAGCGGAACTCGTCGTGGTAAATATGAATATCCGTACCGCAAATGCCGGCGGCCTGTACGGCGATCAGCACGTGCCCCGCGGGCGGCATAGGCTCCGCAATGTCCTGCAGGGAAACGTTCCCCTCCCCAGGCGCGGTTTTCACTACTGCTTTCATCGGTTATCCAATGAACTGCCGTAGGAACAGTGCGGACTGCCGAAGCGCGCGTGTGCGGTCCTCCAGACTGCCTTCGTAGGCGCGGTCTTCTACCTCCACGCATACCGGCCCCTGATCTCCGGCGTCTGTAAGCGCGCAGAAGAATTGACCCCCCCGCACATCGCCCAGCCCTGGCAGCTTGGGCCGGTGGTAGGCCAATGGCGTCGCCATGATGCCCACGTCGTTCAGCTTTTGGCGATCGAGCCAGACGTCTTTTGCATGGGCATGATGTAGCCGCGAGGAGAAAGCGGAGATTGGCGCGATCTCATCCATGTGCTGCCAGATCATGTGGGACGGATCGTAGTTCAGACCGAAGTTGGCATCGGGAATTTCTTCAAACATGCGGCGCCAGATCGCCGGGGATGTGGCCAGGTTCTTGCCACCCGGCCACTCGTCATCGGTGAACAGCATCGGGCAGTTTTCGATGCCGATGT
>JAQBPC010000635.1 GCA_028287725.1 Chloroflexota bacterium
CCGTGTGTCGCCATTAGAGGGAAGCCAACAAGCCGGCCCAGTATCGCGGCCTTGCCCGTCGACTCCGGAAGTATCGCGCCACTCATGAGAACGGCACCGGCAAACATACTTGGTTCCGCGAAGGCGACAGCAGCGCTGAGCATCGCACCCTGGCTGAAACCCATGAGGAAGATCTTCCTCGGGTCGACGTCGTGACTTCCTGCGGCCTGCCGGACGAACTCGATCACCGCGTCACGGCTGCGTTCAAGCTCGGCATAGTTGATTTTGAGGCCGTTCCCCCCGATCTCGATCGTGAACCAGGAATACATGCCTGGAGCAAGCGTCAGAGGAGCGCGGGCGCTTACGACGACAAGTCGCTCGTCGAGCAGCGGCGCTAACGAATACAGGTCTTGCTCATTACTTCCGATTCCATGCAATAGCACGAGAAGTGGCGGGTGCTCGATTGCAGCGTTCGGTTCGCGTAAACGATGTATCAAATGCATCTTTACCTCGGAAAATATCCTACCGTAGACCATTCATGTATATTAAGGTGCATTCCGTGCGCATTCGGTACGAGCGACCAGCATGGGCGTCCACGCTATCTTAGGTTCCATCAACTATATCGTTCTTTCGCACAAGTTCCATCCGGTATAGTGCGTGCATGATTCATAGCGAACATGAATTCCAACGTGTCCAGAAGTTAATCGCTATTATCGACGAAGCGATCTACCTTCTCGATGCACCTACAGGCCCGAACGATATTGCCTGGCGCGAATCTCTTCGTGCTGCATATCATGCTCGGGTTGCTACTGTGCTGCCGGAATTGCATGCCTATGAAGTCCGTCGTCGTTCGCTTTCCGGTATGGTGCAGCCAATTGTGCGAGGGAACACGGGTCCGCCCGATAAAGAGTCAGCCAGGCTCGGCCTGGCTAAGGCCGAACTCCAACTCGACGCGATCGAGCAGGCGCTTGAATTGGTTCGCGAGCAAGTCGTCCTGCTTGAGAGGCGACAGCCTCTCAACCATGCCAAGCTCAGAGACGCACGCGAGGAAGTGCAGCTACATGAGGATCTCCTTGGCGAATGGCAAGCCTATCACGAGGAGCTCGCGCAAGCTGCCGCGCCTGATATATAGGCGGCGGGTGCTCTGGCCCCACGGCGTTACCGCGTCCCTGTGCAGTCGCTCTGCCGGGAGAGTTAGAAGCTAACAGTGCAGTGCTCTGTCCAATCCGGTAGCCGCCCTGGCTCGCGGATTTTCCCTTGAGCGTAGGCATGTCGCTAGTGAAGCCCTCTGGTATGCGAAGCTTCTGAAGCCCAACAGTTATCGGACCCCATGCTACGATTGTGTGGGGCCAACGAGGGGCGGAAAAGGGTGATGTCATGGCGACTGCACAGTCTCTGCTCAAAAGAACGTTCGACACTCCCGACGAGACACGTCCTGCCGGATCGGGCAGGGCGGAAATCGTCAGGCTCGGCGGTGTAACCTTCATGCGCACGAATTTGCCGGCCGGTTGGCGATGGTCGAAGGATGTCAAACCCATTGCGCGGACCGATAGCTGTCAGGCGACGCACGTTGGCTACGTGCTTTCGGGTCGCATGCACGTGGTCATGGACGATGGCGCCGAGGCCGACTTTGGACCGGGCGATCTCATGCTCATAAACCCAGGGCATGACGCCTGGATCACCGGCACTGAACCCTATGTCGGGTTGGATATAGCCGGAAGCGACGTCTGGGCGAAGCCCCAGTAAGTTCAAACTCTTGCATCGAATATGGCTGCTCCTCGGGCCCCGGGTACGAAGTCGCGAGTGAATGAGGCCGCGAGACCCTCACAGCGGTCAGGCTCAAGCATGCGTCTGGTGCCGCTATCCGGACTGGGGCTCGTGCCTTCTGGCCGCGAACGTCCAGATCACACCGATGCCATGTAATTTGGGCGCTGAATCGGGCGAAAACGGTGCGGCCTCTAATAAGAGCGGTCGTGCAAAAATCCCTGCATTGAGGTCCGATTGCGGTTGCCGTTTACTCTGGTAGAACGGCTCTCAACCACCGATATGCGACATCTCGATCTTGCTTCGAGTCGGCGTGTTAGCGGTGCGCTCCTCAGAGTAGCGATCCGAGCGTCCCCGCCAGATGCGACCTATCGTTGCCGATAACTCAGCATCCGTGGTTCCATCGCGGAGTAAGGTGCGGAAGTCAAAACCGGACGACGCAAAGAGACACGTATAGAGCTGGCCTTCAGCTGAGAGTCTGGCTCGAGTGCACGCACCGCAAAAAGGTTGGGTCACCGAGGAGATGACCCCAATCTCTCCACCTCCGTCGCGGTACCGGTAGCGTCGGGCTACTTCGCCACGATATAGCGGGCTGATCGGCTCGAGCGGCAACTCCGCATCAATCATCCTGACGACCTCTGCCGAAGGAACAACGTCCTGAAGCTGCCATCCGTTGGTGGTACCAACGTCCATGTATTCAATGAAGCGCAAGATCATGCCTGTGCCATGAAAGTGCCGAGCCATCTTCACCACATCCTGCTCGTTGACGCCGCGCTT
>JAQBPC010000670.1 GCA_028287725.1 Chloroflexota bacterium
AGGCGATACGACAACTTGGAATGTACTGGATGCTGCTTAACGAGCGTTCCTCGCGTTAGCGGCTGATTGAAGGCAGAGACGCATGTCACGGCCATTGCAGTTGCTCATTCTCGAAGACCGCCCCGATGATGCCGAGTTGCTGGTTTTGGCGCTCGAACAGGCGGGGATGACATGCCTATGGGACCGTGTGGAGACCGAGCGGGACTACCTGCAGCGACTTGACACGCCACCGGATATTATCCTCGCGGACTATTCGCTTCCACAATTCAATGCTTTGCAGGCTCTTCGCCACCTCCAACGTCGCGACCTGGACATTCCGTTCATTGTCTTGACGGGTACGGTGAGTGAAGACGCGATCGTGGAATGCATGCAGGAAGGGGCTGCCGACTACCTGCTGAAGGATCGTCTGACGCGCCTCGGACCAGCTGTGGAACGCGCGCTATCGGCAAAGCGAGCGCGTGACGAAAAACGGTCCTCGGAACGACTTGCGCGCTCCACCCTGGATTCCCTTCCCGAGCATGTTGCAATTTTAGACGAGACCGGGACAATAATCACCGTTAACCGTGCATGGCGCATATTCGCCGATCAGATCGGCCTGGCAGATCCGACATATGGCGTGGGTAGCAGCTATGTGACTGCCGGGAACACCATTCATGGGGAAGACCAACACACGGCCGCTGCAATAGCAGCGAGCATCCAAGCTATCCTGGCAGGGCTGCGAGACGACTGGATTTCCGAATATGCGTCTCACGTGTCTGAGGAGCAAGGCTGGTTCGAAGTCCGTATTTGTCGCTTTGTCGAGCCGGGGCCGCGATATGCGATAGTATCTCATCGCACAATTACCGACCGTAAACGCGGCGAAGATGCTTTACGGGCGAGCGAGCAGCGCCTCCGAACCGTCATCGCGAATGCCCCAATCATTCTCTGGGCAGTGGATGCAGGTGGGAGATACACACTGTGCGAAGGACCAGAGCTACGCGATTTGGGTTATGAGCCCGGTGCGCTGGTTGGTGGCTCGATCTGGGAGGTGTTGCGCCCATTTCCCGACGCTGTGGCCGAGGTGCAACGTGCGTTTGCCGGCGAAGAAGGGGTGGTCACGGTTGGCCACACTCACGGTCGCGTACTCGAGACCCGCTACACACTGCTGCGGGACGACCATGGCGCGTCTACCGGCCTGATCGGGGTAGCAAGCGATGTCACGGATCGCGTCAGGGCTAGCGAGGAGCAGGCACGGCTGGCGGCGATCGTGGATTCATCGGAAGATGCGATCATCTCCACCAGCGCCACGGGCACTATCGAGAGTTGGAATGCGGGAGCATCGCGTCTCTACGGCTACACCGAATCTGAAGCGATCGGCCGGCCTATTTCCATGCTCATGTCGGGTGACCGGCTCGGCGAACAAAGAGACATTCTGCGTCGTATTTCGTACGGCGAGCGAATCGCGAACCACGAGACGGTTCGACAAGCCAGGAACGGGCAGGCAATCGAGGTCTCGCTTTCTGTCTCACCAATTGCGGACGTCGCGGGCAGGATAAGCGGCGCGGCGAGCATCGAGCGAGATATTACCGAACGCAATCAAGCACAGCGAGAACTGGAACGGGCGCGTCGCGTAGCGGAGGAGCTAGCACAGCTTCGCGAGGAGCGTGCCCGTGAGGCACAAGCCGCGGCAGAAGTGGGTGCGTTGCTCTCTAGCGTGCTTGTGCCAAGCGAGCTTTATCAGAGGGTGCTGGAGCAGGTTGCTCGCATCGTGCCGTGCGACTATGCGGATGTGCGCGAATACGAGGATGGTTGGGTCGTCGTCACCGCGAGCTGGGGCGACCCGATTCTCAAACCAGGCATGCGACTGTTCCGTGTGTTCGACGCAGAGAGGCGCTGGCAACCCCCTACCCTTGACAAGCCGGTCTACATTCCGGATACAGAGGACCTGGATGATTGGATCCATTTTGCTCCTCGAACCGGCGACGCGCGTATCCGCAGCATGATCGCCGTTCCACTTTTTCTCGACGACAAGCCGATCGGCTCATTTACGATTTGCAGTCGCGCGCCAAACTACTATTCCGAGCGCCATTTGCAACGCGCAATTGCGCTCGGTGAGCGCGTTACACAGGCGCTACGCAACGCCCATCTGTTTTCCGCCGAACAGGCACGCGCCCGTGCGGCGGAAGAGCTCGCTCGAATTCGGAACGATTTCGTTGCCGCGACGAGCCACGAGCTACGCACTCCCCTCACTGCAATACTTGGATTTGCCGAGCTACTGGAGGGGCGCTGGGCTAAGTTAAGCGATGAGCAGCGGCTGCTGCATATCGGACGGATTGTGCAGGCGGCAAATCGTCAATTGCGCCTTGTTCAAGATCTGTTGCGGCTAAACACGTTGGACAACGGGGTGGCGGTGCTACAGCACCAACCCCTCACGATTTCTCTGACTGTGCAACAGGCAGCTGAAGAGGTACGGGTCAGCTATAGAGAGCAGCAGATTGTCCTATCTGGTCCAGATGATGTGACCGTCGACGCGGATCATTCGCGACTGCTCGAGATTTTGTGTAACTTGCTGGACAACGCGGCAAAATATTCCCCGGAAGGCAGCGCCATTCACGCGTCTTGGCATGTAGAGAACCAGGTTGCAATCGTGAGGGTGCAAGACCACGGGCCGGGGATACCCGCGGATGGCCAGAAATACTTATTCACACGCTTCGGACGCGTACCTGGCAGTCGGATTCGGGCAGGGCACGTGGGTACGGGGCTGGGCCTTTATCTTGGCCAGCAACTCGCGCGGGCTATGGGCGGTGATCTTGATCTCGAAGCAACCGGACCTCAAGGAAGCACATTCCGGCTTCAATTGCCCTGTTCGAAGCCATAGGTTATCCCTGTGTGTCGTCGACGCGAGTTGAGAGCACGACCGGCCCAGCAGGGTTGTCCAGCTTAGCAAACAGCGGGTCCAGGTGCTGCTCAACCCAGGCAGACAGCGCGGGAGTCGCCGACTTCCGCGCGTCCTCCGACTCCCACCAGAGTGTAGCAACGCCCGTGTCAGGCCCGGTTTGCACGAGCTCGAATGCCACGAATCCTCGTTGGCGCGAGAGCAAGGGCAAGAACGCCTCGCGCTGCAGTGTGATGAAGTTACTCATTTCGCCTGCGTTAAGCGTGAAAACGTTTATGGACGCGTATGGCATAGCTATCTCCGTCTTGAGCTCACGCAGTTGTAACAACAAGGGCGAAGGTAAACACGCCTGCCTTGCGAAAGGACTTGCCTTCCCTCGGAGTCTGCCTGCGAACTGGTGAACGGCACACCATGTTTGGACTGCCGGCCATCTCACTCGGCGGGATGTCTAAGTTGTGCCCGCTACCAGGGTACCTTCGGGCACGCTGGTTTGTGGGACGTCAATGTCGATAGCCGGAATGTTCGGCGCGCAGCTGGACCCGCCTGGCACTTCATCAGGCCGCAGACGATGAAGGGAATGCACGTCGTGCCGGGCTCGGGTCAAGGGCAGAATTGGCATATGTTCGACCTGGCTTCTTACGCCATTGCACTACCTGCGCCGGCCAACCCGGGCCGGATTCGCTTATTGCGAACGTGCCGAAGCCGGTGGTGATTGCGCGGCGATCGTGTCCGGGGTAGTCGCGATAGGTGTCTGGCCCGCTGTCACGTTCGTGCCTGAAGCGGGCCGCATGTACCACGCTACTACGAACGAGGGCAACATTATCACCGCAGTAAGGATGAAGGTGTCCTGGTATGCCTTGGCAATTGCGTCAAGAACGGGCGGCGAGACATGCGACATCGCTCCGCTCACATTGCGAAATGTCGATGCGACGCCCTTGCCCAGTGCGGAAAGGTGATACGTGGCGCGGCTCTGAAGATAGTTGGTGAGCAGCGCGATGGTCAGTGATGCAACAACATTCCGTGTTACGACGTTGAGCGTGGTGGCTTCTGCCAGCACTGGCCCGCGAATCCCTTCGAGCGCCACCGTGTTGGTCGACTGCAAAGTAAGTGGCAAGCCAAACCCTCGTACGAGAAGTATCGCGGGCAAAAGCAGGAGATTGGACGTCGCCGTAGTCCATATTGCGATAAGTACGCTCGTGGCGGTGATGATCACCAGGCCCGTCATGATTAACTTTCGCGGGCCTATGCGGTTGTACACTAGCCCGCTCGTAATCGTGCCGACCACGGCGCCGAGTCCTTGCCAGAGCAGCAGGAGGCCCGCCTCGAACGGTGTCTGACCGCGCAACCCTTGAAGATATTGCGGCAGCAGGAAGCCGGGCCCGAACAGACCGACAACACCTACGCTGATGACCAGGGTTGCGAGCGTATAATTTCGTCGTAGATAGAGTCGAAGGTCCAGCAAGGGTGTATTCTTCCGCAGCTCGACCGGAATGAAGGCGGCGAGAAGAACAATTGAGACGACAATCGGCCCGGAGACCGTAGCTACATTTCCCACGCCGTCAAAGGCTAGGTTGGACAGCCCATAGAGCAGGAGTCCCAACCCACCGGCAGCCAAGAGGAAACCCGACAAGTCGAACCGTCGATTGGCTTGCGTGGTGCTCTCTCGCAGTACGCGCACAGCCAGAAATACGCCGACGATACCGACGGGCAGATTCACGTAAAAGACCCAGCGCCAGTCTGCATATTGAGTCAGAAAGCCGCCAAGCGACGGTCCCAATGCCGGCGCCGCGAGCACCGGTATGCCAAAGATGCCGTTAGCTTTGCCTCGCTCCTCGGCCGGAAAAGCCGCGAAGAGCATGGAGAACGACAGTGGGAAGAGCGCCGCACCGCCCGCGCCCTGAAGAACACGGAAGGCAATCAACAGGTAAATATTTGGGGCTATGCCGCAGAGGGCGGATCCAATGGTGAAGAGCGTAAGCGAGGTGACGTAGACGCGTTTCGAGCCAAAGCGATTGGCGAGGTAACCGGTGGCGGGCACGACCACGCCCGCGGCCAGAATATACGCGGTGACGACATATGAGGCCAAATGGAGATCGGCGCCAAAGTCGAGCTGTATGCGGGGAAGAGCTGTGTTGACGATCGTGGAGTCCAGGATGCTGGCAAACGCGCCAAACACGACGGTGACAAGCACCCACCAGCGGTAGTTGTCTCGGTGCTGAACAGGTTGCATTTCTGAACGCGTTTCTTGCCGAACGTCGGGTAAAGCGCCCTGGTAAGGTGTGTCGGACCCGGCGCACCGCGCTGAGCATTGGTGAGAGCCCACCTTGGCCATCAGTTTGTAGCATACCCAACTCAGCTAACTAATCCGAGCCGGACATGCGTTGGGCGTCCCCAAATTTCCTTGCCGTTGTGTGATGTAGCATGTGTTTGTCGAGCAGTTCGCGGGACAACAGGCAGGGGAGGCACCAATGAAAATTGGCGTCGTGTTTCCACAGAATGAGATCACGGCAGACCCGGGTGCAGTGCGCGAGTATGCGCAGGCGGCTGAAGAGTTTGGCTACACTCACCTACTCGCATATGACCATGTGGTAGGCGCGGACACGAGCACACGGCCCGATTGGAATGGTCCCTACACACACAAGAGCTTGTTCCATGAGCCCCTTGTCCTGTTCGGGTACCTGGCTGGGCTCACGAAAAAGCTGGAGTTGGTGACCGGCGTGCTCATACTGCCGCAGCGGCAGACTGTTCTCGTCGCCAAGCAGGCGGCCGAGATCGACGTGCTCACCGGCGGCCGTTTCCGCCTCGGCGTAGGCGTTGGCTGGAACTATGTCGAATATCATGCGCTCGGCATGGATTTCAGCAACCGCGGGAAGCGATGTGAAGAGCAAATCGCGGTGCTGCGCGCCTTGTTCACCCAGGAATCAGTTACATATCACGGCCACTGGCACACGATCGAAGCGGCCGGAATTAATCCGTTGCCCGTCCAACGACCGATTCCGATCTGGATTGGTGGAGGCGCCGAGGCGACGCTGCGGCGCGTCGCGACGATGGGAGACGGGTGGTTCCCTAATCTCCCGCCGGACGAAGAGACAAAGGCCGCGATTGCCAAGATCCGTTCGTATGCGCTCGAGCTCGGCCGGGATCCAGAGAGCATTGGTATTGAGGGACGGCTGCAATATGCCGATCAATCTCCCGACGACTGGGTACGTGGGATCAAGGCCTGGGAAGCGCTGGGCGCCACACACGTCTCAATCAACACAATGCGCGCCGGTCTTGATGGGCCGTCCGCACATATTGAAGCGATTCGACGTTTCAAGGAAGCCGTGCCGTAGTCAAGTA
>JAQBPC010000674.1 GCA_028287725.1 Chloroflexota bacterium
TTATGGCGTATAACGAAGAGTTGCTGGCTCGGCCAGAGGGCTTCACTACCCATCCGAAGCTGGAACGAAACTTGCTTGCGCGTCGGGCTGCCGTCGGTCCTGGTGGCGGTATCGATTGGGCACATGCGGAATCACTTGCCTTCGCTTCCCTGCTCGCCGAGGGCACGCCGATTCGATTGACCGGACAGGACGCGGAGCGCGGCACGTTTAGCCAGCGACATCTCGTGTTGCACGACGCGGTGACCGGCAGTCGCTTTGTTCCACTGCACGCCGTAAAGGAGGCCCGAGCCTCTTTCGCGGTATACAACAGCCCGCTCTCCGAGGCCGCCGTGCTCGGCTTCGAATACGGGTACAGCGGCCAGTCGGAGAATACGCTGATACTCTGGGAGGCACAATTCGGTGACTTTGCCAATGCCGGCCAGGTCATAATCGACCAATTCATCAGTGCGGCGCGTGCGAAGTGGCGTCAGCACCCTTGGATGGTGTTGCTCTTGCCACATGGCTATGAAGGCCAGGGGCCCGAGCATTCCAGCGGTCGCCTGGAGCGATTTCTCCAGCTCGCGGGTGGTGACAACCTGCGGGTCGCGAATTGTACGACCGCGGCACAGTATTTCCACTTGCTCAGGCTCCAGGTGGCGCTGCGCGACGTTGATGCGCGCCCCCTTGTCTTGATGACGCCAAAGAGCCTTCTCCGCCATCCCTTGGCTAGCTCAAGGCTCACCGACCTGGCGGAAGGGTCGTTCCAATCGGTCATTGACGACGAAACGGCGCGGACGAACTCGGACGAAGTGACTCGCCTGATTTTATGTACCGGCAAGGTCTATGTCGACGTGGTGAGTAACTCTGCGCGCCCCGAGGCTTCGCGGGTCGCGGTGGTGCGAGTTGAGCAACTCTATCCATTCCCGGGCACTGAGCTACAGGCTATAATGGCCGGCTACCCCAATCTTCGCGAGATCATCTGGCTACAAGAGGAGCCGAAAAATATGGGCGCCTGGAGTTTCATGGCTCCAAGGCTCCGCGATTTGATCGGGCGCGATCCGAGCATTGACTATATTGGCAGACCCGATCGTGCAAGCCCAGCCGAAGGATCGCCTAACGTGCATCAGCTCGAGCAGGCGCGAATTGTCGCCGAAGCATTTAGCGGGCTACAGGGTCCGCCTCCACCCCCAGCCCGCTCTCAGGGAGTGAAGCAGCATGCCCGTTGAGATCCGTGTTCCGGTACTCGGTGAGTCGGTCATCGAAGCCGTTGTCGGGAAATGGTTGAAAAACATAGGCGATTCAGTTGCGCCCGGTGATCCAGTGGTCGAATTGGAAACCGACAAGGTAAACCTGGAAGTGCCTGCCGAACAAGGTGGTGTCCTTGAAGGCATCTTGAAGGCTGCCGGTGAGACAGTCGGGGTTGGTGAAGTGCTTGGCACGCTCGCCGCGAGTAACGGAGCCGTGCAGGCGGTACCCGAGAGCAATCTTGCCGTTGCTGCGGATGCTTCGACACAAGCTCCTGTTGCCGCAACTGCCGCGGCCGGTAATTCGGCTCCGGTTTCGACTGACGCACTGGTTGCGGATCGCGTGCAGGCCACGCCGGTGGCGCGACGATTGGCGCAGGAAGGTCAAATCGATCTGGCCGGCATACAGGGCAGCGGCATCGGTGGGCGGATCACAAAGAATGATGTGGCAGCTCTACGGGACGGTGCACAGACCGCACCCCCGGCGCCGGCGTCTGTAGCACCGGCCGTCTCGGCGCCCTCGACGGCGCCTGTTTCGACGCCAGTAGCAACGGGTGGTCGAGAGCAGCGTGTCCGCATGTCACGGCGCCGTCAAACTATTGCGAAGCGACTCGTCGAGGCTCAACACACCGCCGCGATGCTGACCACATTCAACGAAGTGGACATGACGGCCGTCATGGAGGTCCGGAAGCGTCGTAAAGATAGCTTCAAGGAGCGCCATGGGGTTGGCCTAGGCTTCATGAGCTTCTTCACCAAGGCGGTCATCGGCGCACTTAAGGCATTCCCTCGGCTCAATGCCGAGATTCAGGGTGACGAGATTGTGCTGAAGTCGTATTACGATATCGGCATCGCCGTAGGAGTCGAAGAAGGTCTCGTCGTGCCTGTACTCCGTAATGCGGACAGCAAGAGCTTCGCCGAGATTGAACGCGATATTCTGGACCTTGCCACGCGCGCCCGTGCCAACACACTGACCCTGTCTGAACTTGTGGGCGGGACGTTTACGATTACAAACGGTGGGGTTTACGGTTCATTGCTTTCTACCCCGATTCTCAATGCTCCCCAGGTCGGCATTCTTGGCATGCACAAAATCGAGGAGCGGCCCGTCGCGGTGGATGGCCAGGTCGTGATTCGGCCGATGATGTACCTTGCCTTGTCGTACGATCATCGCATCGTCGATGGCGGCGAGGCAGTGCGCTTCTTGGTCACGGTCAAAGGTCTGCTCGAAGATCCTCTTTCACTGCTACTCGAGGGCTAAACAATAGCGGGCGCCGGATAATCCGCCGCCCGCTATTGCCATATCGACTTGCCGTTACCGTTGCGCTACGGAACCCACGGCCTCGTCGATTGCCGTGAGTGTCGCCGGATCTAGCGTGACTCCCGCCGCACCCACGTTGTCGTCGATTTGTTCGGGCCGTGACGCGCCTATAATGGCGCTGCTCACGTTTTGTTGCCTGAGCACCCACGCGAGCGCGAGCTGGCTCATGGTCAGCCCGTTACGCTCCGCAATCGGGCGGAGCTTCTCGACGGCAGTAAGAATATCTTCACCCAGGAAACCACGAATTGGGCTCCCGGCCTCGCCGGCCGCGGCACGTGAGTCCGCGGGCGGTGCTTGTCCAGGACGGTACTTGCCGGTGAGCACACCCTGCGCCAGTGGCGACCACACGACCTGACCGATTCCTTCTCGCTCGCAAAGAGGAATCACGTCGCGCTCGATAGTGCGGTACAGGATGCTGTATTGCGGTTGGTTGGAAACGATCCGGTCGAGGTCATGTTCCTTGGAGTACGTAACCGCATCGCCGATTTGATCAGCAGTCCATTCGCTGACACCTGCGTACAACACCTTACCCTGAGTAATCAGGTCGTCGATGGCGCGCAGGGTTTCGTCGAGGGGCGTGTTCGTGTCGTAACGGTGGCATTGATAGAGGTCGACGTACTCCACGCCCAGACGCCGGAGGGAGGCGTTGCACTGCTCGATAAGGTGCTTTCTCGATAGCCCCCGATCGTTCGGACCGTCTCCCATGGGCCAATATGCCTTCGTGGCCAGAAAATAGGAGCTCCGATCGTAGGCACGAAGACCGCGCCCGAGCACCTGTTCCGCCGCGCCACGATTATAGGCATTGGCAGTGTCGAAGAAGTTGATGCCAAGATCGTACGCTCTCCGAACGCAGGCAATCGCGTTCTGCTCCTCGACGTACCCGCCATGCGTAAGCCAATTGCCGAGCGAAATGGTGCTGACCTTCACACCGGATCGGCCTAATCGCCGGTACTCCATGAACACCCCGCCTTCCTTGCGTTGGTGAATTTACATGATCTGGGGCCAGGACTTACCGCACAGGCTATTCCCAGCTTTTCCGTATGACCCCACTTATAGCATACCTAGACGACGTCCTTTACGGATTTCGCAGCATTTCGGCGATTCCAGCTACAGTAAAGAAGCTCGTGCTTCATCGCCGGCCGCGCAAGGATCCGTCATTGTCGGCCTCGGTTCGAGCTTTGCAACCCGCATGCTGTCGAAATGCCTACGTTTAATGGCATTGAAGGACATCGTGGCTGATAGGGAGACATCGGTGCTCGCCATATTCGGAAGACACGTTGACGGGACCAATGCAGCGCCGGCCAACGGCGTGCTGGATCGTGCGATTGGCCTCGGTGTAGTTGCAGGGTTGCGATCGGCAACTGCGCCGGCTGCTTTGAGCCTGGCTCATTCTCGTGGCGATGTGCCGCTCAAAGCAGGCGGATTGCTCAACAACAAATGGCTGGGAAGGGCAATGCCGGTCGGCGCGGTAGGCGAGTATATCGCGGACAAGTTGCCGTCTACTCCGAGCCGGCTGTCACCGGCCGGACTTGCCGGAAGATTGGCGTCGGGCGCAGGAGTCGGTTCCGCACTCTACCGGGGAGCAGGACGTCCTCGCTGGCAAGGCGCAGCCTTGGGAGCGGTTGGTGCATTCTTTGGCTCGGTCGCAGGCAATCGATATCGTACGTATGCCACGAAAGCCACTGGGCTGCCCGACTTGCCGTTCGCCCTGGCAGAAGATGCGGTCGCAATCGCAAGTGCGTATACCCTCTTCCGCCGCCCACGGTACGGTCTCTTGCTTGCAATCGTGGCGATGCTCCTCTCATATAGGCTGCGCAAGGCGCCCACCGAGACGGCCGCAAAGTAGACGCCGGCGCTGACAACTCGCTGGGCAAAGCGGACGAGGGGATTAGCGCTCGAGAATGGTGTCCTGATGCGTGGTCTCACGAACCACGCTGAACCCTCGTGCAGAGTAATTGGGAAGTGCATGTGTGCCGTCGAAGTTGTCCGTATGGAGCCAGACACGTTTGGCGCCATCCGAAAACGCCTTCTGGAC
>JAQBPC010000698.1 GCA_028287725.1 Chloroflexota bacterium
TTCGCACGTGGAGAGATAGACGTGCTCGTTGGCACGCAGATCGTGGCCAAGGGTCTGGATTTTCCGCGAGTGACGCTGGTCGGAGCGGTGTCCGCCGATACCAGCGTCAACCTGCCGGACTTTCGTGCCGCGGAGCGCACGTTCTCGCTACTCACTCAGGTTGCAGGACGAGCGGGACGAGCCGATCTTCCCGGAACCGTTGTCGTTCAAACGTACGTACCCGGACACTTTGCTATCCAAGCCGCCGCGAACCACGACTACGCGGCATTTTACCAGTCCGAGATATTGTATCGGCAAGATGGACCGTATCCTCCGTTCTCGCGACTTGCACGCCTCATTTACAGCGATCGCTCGGATGAATCATGCAGTATTGCGGCCCATCTCTTGGCCGACAAATTGCATGCGTGGACGGCGTCGAACCCAGGACTGGGGATCGAGGTGATCGGACCGGCGCCATGCTTTGTCAGCAAGTCTCATGACCGCTATTACTGGCAAATACTGCTCCGAAGCGACGACGTACATCCGATATTGTCGGAGGTGCCGCGAGGCTGGTCCGTCGACGTAGATCCGGTCAGCCTCTTGTGACAGATATTTTTGACCGACGCGCATGCCGTCGCCAAGACATCGTCTGGCGTATGCCGGCGTGATTCCTCTGATGCTAAATGTCATCTCCGCCGTGGCCTTTGGCCATGTAATGAAGTGGTCGACTATACGTAAGGCAAATCTCCTGTGGGTTGCCGCATGCAACTACCTGGGAGCTTCAATCGCTTGTAGCCTGGCGTTGCTCGTTGCCCGACCGTCCGGCCACATATGGTTCACGGCTTTCACAGGAGCCTGGGGCGGAGTTTCGTACCTGATCTCGTTGCTTTACTATTTTGCGGCGGTGAAAGCGCTAGGCATGGGCCTCGCTACATCCGTCAATCGCATCGCGATTGCATTGCCTGTCGCGGCCGCACTGCTCATTTGGCACGAAACCCTCCATATCGAGCAGGCAGTGGGACTCGCGTTAGTCGCGATATCCCTGCCGCTATTGGGAAGCGGCAAGTACCGTGGCGCACAAGGCGGGACCAGGTTGCTTCTCGGGCTCCTTCTCCCGCTTTTCGTCGTGACCGGCGTTGGGCAGGTGGCAAACCGAATCTACAATAGCGGCGCGCCTTCCAACAACGTGTACCTCTTTCTAGCATGTCTGTTTGGCGCCGCCGGAATTTCGGCCTTGATCGCGCTCCGCATCAGGCCTGTCCCGCTGAAACGGCAGGATCTGTTTCTGGGCTTACTTCTGGGCAGCATCAACACGATTACCAATCTTCTCCTTCTCGCCGCGCTGCGCGAGCTTCCATCGGCTGTGGTGTTCTCGGTTTCCAGTGCGGCGAGTGTACTGTTGGCAGCTATAACCGGCGTAATGTTTTGGGGCGACCGCATGAATAAGGTGGCTGCCGGAGGCGTTTTGATGGCCACGCTCGCCGTGGTACTGCTGACCCACTGAGCGTCAAAGTTGCTCTTGAAGCTCCGAGCACCGTAGAATGGCGTAACTATGGCCACAAAAGGAAGTTCCACAGCGCCAAAACAACAGCCCGTAGAGCAGACTGTCGCCGGGAACAGGCGCGTATATCACGACTACTTCGTCGACGAAACGATGGAGGCCGGCCTCGTACTCACCGGTACTGAGGTGAAGTCCGTTCGCGCGGGACGGGTGAACCTGCGTGAGGCGTATGCGCGCATCGATAAAGGCGAAGCGTGGCTATGGAACGCGCATATCTCTCCTTACGATCATGGCAATCGCTTCAATCACGAGCCCCAACGCACCCGAAAGCTCTTGCTCCATCGCAACGAGATTGTCCGCTTGAACACCGCAATGAAGAAAAAGGGTTATACACTTGTGCCGGTGCGCATGTACTTCAAACGGAATCACGCGAAGGTTGAGCTTGGGCTCGCTCGAGGCAAAAAGCTCTACGATAAGCGTGACTCGATTGCCGAGCGAGATTCAAAGCGGGACATCGAGCGCGCGATGCGCTCAAGGACAAGCGGGCGCGACGAATAGGAGGGCTCGATCGATTTGTCACGCGTAACAGGCATCGACCATCTGATTATTGCCACCGAAGACCTTCAGGCCGCAACCTCACTCTATGGCGATGTACTCGGATTCCATGTAAGCGGCGGTGGCAGTCACCCGCAATTTGGTACGGCAAATCGAATCATCGTACTTGGAGACGAATATATTGAGTTGCTTGCAGGACAACCCGGCGCGGACCCTTCCGGGCTGGTTGGTGGGCTTCTTCGGTTAGGAGAGGGTTGCGCGGCGTGCATTCTTGGAGTGCGCGACATGGGTGAAGCCGCTGAAGAGCTGAGATCTCGCGGCTTGTTGTTCGAGGGACCTACCCCAGGCCGATTAGAAGCCGGCCCCCAGTTCAGCAGAGGTTGGAAGACGCTCACGCCAGTGAGTCCAACAATCCCCGGCGTTCCGTTCTTGATAGAACACGATAGCCTGGGCGAAGAGCGCAGGCGTCTACTGGCCGGGCAGCCGGGGCTCGCAGACCATTCGCTGGGTGCGCGGCGTGTGGATTCCGTCACGATAGCCGTCAACAATTGCGCCGAGGCGGCGGGAATCTTCGACCGGCTGTTCGATATCACGGTTGATCGCAAGTACCAAGATCCGTTGTTGGGCGCCGAATGCGCGCGGCTGCACCTCGCATCCGGTGCGGGCATTGTCCTGGCGATGCCAATGCACGCGGGTGAAGGTCCAATTGCATCTGCCCTGGCGGCGCGGGGCGAAGGACTATTTGCGCTCACGATCGCCGTAGACGATTTGG
>JAQBPC010000708.1 GCA_028287725.1 Chloroflexota bacterium
CGAACATTTGCCTCGATTATTCACATGACGAAACTGCTTTGCGCGCCGATCACGGCACATTAGGGACGTTTGCGCTATGGTGCTTTGACGCCGACGAGCATCTCTTTACAGAGAACGAATCGAATCTGCAACGTCTGTACGGCGCGGAAAATCCTAGCCCATATGTAATGGACGCCTTCCATGCCTGCATTGTAGAGGGCCGCCGCGAGGCCGTAAATCCTGAAATGCACGGTACGAAAGCGGCAGCAGTATACCGGCGAACATTGGAATCTGGTGCTACAGCCGTATTCAAGATGCGGCTGACCATGCCGATTCCAAATCCCCTTGCCGACTTCGACCGCATCTTTGCACAGCGGGTCAAGGATGCCGACGACTACTACGCTGAGGTTTCCCGTACTGTCCCGAATGAGGAACTCCGGCATATCCAGCGACAGGCGTTTGCCGGCATGTTGTGGAGCAAACAGTTCTATCAATACAACGTCAACTGCTGGCTGCGTGGCGATCCCAAACAACCATCGCCACCGCCTCAACGCCTAAGCGGCAGAAACCACCTGTGGACTCACCTGACTAACGCAGACATAATCTCCATGCCCGACAAGTGGGAATATCCCTGGTTCGCCGCCTGGGACCTTGCGTTCCATTGCATTACTCTTGCGCTCGTGGACATTGACTTCGCGAAGAACCAGGTCGAGTTGCTGCTTCATGAGTGGAATCAGCACCCTAATGGCCAGGTACCAGCTTACGAATGGGCTTTTGGCGACGTCAATCCACCCGTACAAGCATGGGCCGCATTGCACCTGTATCGAGCGGAGCAGGAACAGCGCGGCACGCAGGATCGTGCGTTTCTTGAACGAACATTTCATAAGCTGCTGCTGACATTCACCTGGTGGGTTAATCGGAAAGACTCCGAGGGTAACAATGTTTTCCAGGGCGGATTCCTTGGGCTTGACAATATCGGCGTGTTCGACCGCAGCGCCCCCCTCCCCACGGGCGGTTACATCGAACAAACCGACGGCACAAGCTGGATGGGCTTGTTTTGCCTCAGCATGCTCTCGATCGCTTATGCATTGGCCAAAGAAAACGCTGCCTATATTGACATCGCGAGCAAGTTTTTCAATCACTTCCTGTTCATCGCAGGTGCTATGCACGATATTGGGGGAACTGGCCTCCAGCTGTGGGATGACGAAGATGAGTTCTTCTATGATGTGCTTCGCCTACCAGACGGTACGTACGTGCCGCTCAAGGTACGGTCGTTTGTAGGGCTCATTCCCTTATTCGCGGCGGTGACCATTGAGCAGGAAGCACTTACCAAGTTTCCTGAATTCGCGAGGCGACTCGAATGGTTCCTGTCGCTGCGGCCCGACCTCGGTGCGCTAATCTCTCGCTGGCACGATACGAGGGACGGTGATCTTAGATTGCTGGCGCTGGTACGAGGGCATCGCTTAAAGCGCTTGCTCAAACGCGCGCTGGATCCCGAAGAATTCCCGAGCGAGTACGGGGTTCGCGCGCTAAGCAAGTATCATCTGGACCATCCGTATGAGGTGCCGGTAGACGGCACCACCTACACAGTTCGCTACGAGCCGGCGGAATCGCGTACCAAGATCTTTGGCGGGAATTCGAACTGGCGCGGCCCCGTCTGGTTCCCGCTCAACTATCTCCTCATCGAGTCGCTCAAACGCTTTCATCGCTACTACAGCGACGATTTTCTGATCGAATGTCCGACAGGTTCGGGCCAATTCTTAAATCTGAGGCAGGTTGCCGACTTTCTTTCACAGCGGCTGGTACGTCTGTTTGTGCGCGACGAGGACGGACGCCGCCCATTCAACGGCAGCAACATGATGTTGCAAGAAGACCCACATTGGAACGATTACATCCTGTTCCACGAGTACTTCAATGGCGACGACGGTAAAGGGCTAGGAGCTAGTCACCAAACCGGCTGGACAGGACTCGTGGCTCGGATCATTCACGACCAGTACTCTGAAGCCCACAGCGAATAGCGTCCGGCCGCGCCGTTCAGGGCACGGGACACGGCATTGTATTATCATTGAGGATGACTGATCTAACCATAAAGATAGGGAAGGTGACGGTGAGCGCCACTACAGAGTCCACTACAACACGCGACATATCGAACCTCGATATGTTAAGCGTCAACACAATTCGGACCCTATCCATCGACGCCGTTACCAATGCCAACTCAGGCCATCCCGGCATGCCGCTTGGCGCCGCGCCGATGGCATACGTGCTGTGGACCCGATTTCGCAAGCACTCCCCAACCAATCCGAATTGGTTTGACCGCGACCGCTTTATCTTATCGGCAGGCCATGCCTCAATGCTTCTGTACAGCCTGCTTTTCCTCAGCGGGTATGATGTGTCACTCGATGAGATCAAGCGCTTCCGGCAATTTGGCAGCAAGACGCCAGGACATCCCGAACACCATCTGACGCCAGGCGTGGATACGACGACGGGCCCTTTAGGACAAGGATTCGGGAACAGCGTCGGCATGGCGATAGCCGAGGCATATCTGGCCGCGCATTTCAACCGGCCAGGGCACGTTATCGTCAACCATCACACATACGTGCTCTGCTCCGACGGTGACCTGATGGAAGGTGTTTCAGCCGAAGCAGCGTCGCTCGCTGGGCACATGCGGCTCCACAAGCTGATAGCGCTCTATGACGACAATAGCATATCGCTGGACGGTCCTACTTCTCTGTCATTCGATCAGGAAGACGTCACGCTGCGATTTGAGGCGCACGGCTGGAATGTGCTGTACGTCGAAGACGGCAACGATCTCGAGGCCATCGACGGCGCCCTCAGGACCGCGCACGAGGAGACCGAGAAGCCAACCCTGATTCGCGTGAAGACCCACATCGGCTTTGCGAGCCCCAAACAAGACTCGAGTAAGGCACATGGCAGTGCCCTTAGTGCCGCCGAGGTTATAGAGACCAAACGGAATCTTGGCTGGCCCACTGAGGAGCCCTTCTGGATTCCAGACGAGGCCCTGGCGCACTTCCGAGAGCAGGTCGCGAAGGGCGAAGAGCTCGAGCGCGAATGGCAGCAGCGATTCGACCGGTATGCAAAAGCCTACCCCGATCTGGCAGAACAGTGGAATGTGGCCATGACAGGGAAATTACCGGCGGGCTGGGACGCCGATATCCCCGAGTTTGGGCCCGACGACGCGCAGGCAACTCGCCAGGCGAGCGGAAAAGTGCTCAACGCTATTGCACCGAAACTGCCAACTCTCATTGGCGGCTCCGCGGACCTATCGTCCTCAACGGAGACCGATCTGAAGGGGTTTGGCATCTTCGGTCCTGATAAGTATGCCGGCCGCAACTTTTACTTCGGCGTCCGCGAGCACGCGATGGGCGCCGCGGTAAACGGCATGAGCCTGCACCAGGGTGTCTGGCCATATAGCGGCACATTCTTGATGTTCTTTACCTACATGATGAACCCCGTCCGGATGGCCGGGATCATGGAGACACCGTCGATCTTCGTGTATACCCACGACTCGATCGGGCTGGGCGAAGACGGGCCGACACACCAGCCGATAGAGGTGCTTGCTGCGATGCGTGCCATTCCGAACCTGCACACGATGCGCCCTGCCGATGCCAACGAAACGGCAGAAGCGTGGCGTTTTGCGATTCTTCACAGGGACGGGCCAACCGCTCTGTGCTTCACTCGCCAGAAGTTGCCAATTCTCGATCATAGCGAAGGGC
>JAQBPC010000716.1 GCA_028287725.1 Chloroflexota bacterium
GGGAGGCGCCGCCAATGGCTGAGCACCTTGTGCTTCCCCATGCCGGTGAGGCTTTGCCGTCGTTCGATGTGGAGGTAACGGCCGAGCGCGTGTGTGCGTACGCTGATGCCAGCGGCGATCACAACCCGATCCATCTGGACACCGCGTTCGCCGCTACCACGAGCTTTGGCGGCACCATAGCGCACGGCATGCTCCTTCTGGCCTACGTGTCACGCTTGCTTACTGAGCGGTTCGGCTCCGCCTGGGTGGAGAGCGGAACGCTGGACGCGCGGTTCAGATCGCCGGCGCTGGTGGGTTCCCGCATCTCCGTGAGCGGAGAGGTGAAGGCGATCGAGCCAACCGGGGGCGGTACAAAGGTCGAGTGTACGTTGCGCTGCAGCGATGCCCTGGGCAACGCGCTTGTTACGGCGACCGCCCGCCTCACGGTTGGTGTCGCGCCCAAGTAGGCGCTCCCATTCGTTTCAGGTGCTTACGCCGTGCAGCGCGTTCGCTACGTCCTCACGAGCGACCTGTCTGGACTGACCGAGGGCTTGCGTATAACTACGCCCTACGGTGTCAATACTGCGTATTTAGCAAACGATGGTTTGCTACGATGCGAGTCCCCGCTATTCAATGAGGGCTACAGACCCGTTGCCAATGGGCCGTTCCAGCGACAGCGCCTCAGCATTTAGGCTTACCCCTCACCGCCTCTACATTGATACAAACTAGAAAATTAGGTAAGCTTAACTTCGGTAGCCCAGTCACCGCACATTGGAGTATTGGTGCATGATCCGAAAAGACCTCACGCCCGCGATGGAAGACTATCTCAAAGGCGCCTACCTGCTGCGGGAACGGGGCGAAGACATTACGGTGCTCGCACTTGCCGAGGCTTTGAAAGTCACGCCGCCGAGTGTCACGGGGATGGTGAAGCGTCTGGCTGGGCTTGGGCTGATCGAGCACACGCCGTACCGGCTGATCGAGCTGACACCCGCGGGCACGGCCGTGGCTCTCGAGATTGTCCGGCATCATCGCTTGCTTGAGTTATATCTTGCCGAGTTCCTGGGCATGGCGTGGGACGAGGTGCATTCAGAGGCTGACCGCCTCGAGCACCACATCAGCGAAGACCTTGAAGAACGGATCGCCGAGCGCCTGGGGCAGCCCGCGATAGACCCGCATGGCGACCCCATTCCCGCGCGTGACCTGACACTCCCCGAGCGCGATTTGGTGCGTCTCTCCGCACTGCGCCCAGGTGTGCAGGCAACAATTGCGCGAGTGAGTAACCAGGAACCGGGGCTCTTGCATTACCTGGGAACGTTGGGCATGGTGCCGGGCGCGGTCGTGACCTTTGTCGAAGTGGCGCCGTACGGCAATGTGGTGACGGTGAAGGTTGGCGCCGGAAAAGGCGCCGTCCACTCCATCGCCGGTGAGGTGGCATCGCGTGTGCTGACGATGCCGACCAGCGACGAAGTGGCGGCGCCGCATTGAGCGCCCGCGGTGATCCCGTCGCTGTCCCCGCCGTTAGTGCCGTAGTACGGGAAGCCGACAGCGCCGGACAGGAAGCATTGGAGGGCCACCGGCGTGGCCTTCGGCGAGTCCTCCCATTCATTGGCCCGGCCTTCATAGCGTGCGTCGCCTACATCGATCCGGGTAACTTCGCCACGAATATCGCGGGCGGCGCGCAGTTCGGCTACAACCTGCTGTGGGTGGTTGTCTATGCCAACCTCATGGCCATCTTCATCCAGACGCTCTCGGCCAAGCTTGGCATCGCTACGGGTAGGAATTTGCCGGAGCTGATGCGCGAGCACTTCTCGCCGCGGATAGTCATTCCTCTGTGGATCGTGGCCGAAATCATGGCTATGGCCACGGACCTTGCCGAGTTTGTGGGCGCCGCGCTTGGCTTCAATCTACTGTTCCACATACCCTTGCTCGTCGCGGCGGTGCTCACCGCCATATCCACGTTCGCCATGCTGCATTTGCAGTCGCGCGGATTCCGACCACTCGAGGCCTTGATTGCCGTACTGGTGCTGGCTGTTGCGCTCTGTTATGTGGTCGAGCTGTTCATTGGCAAGCCGAGCCTTCACCAAATAGCCATCCACGCGTTCGTCCCCTTCGTCGGAAATGGCTCGATTCTGCTCTCTGCAGGCATACTTGGCGCCACGGTGATGCCGCACGTCGTGTACCTGCACAGCGCGTTGCTGGCTGACCGAATACGTCCCCGAGATGACGTGCATGCTCGACGGCTCTACCACTTCACGGTGATCGACGTGCTGGTGGCCATGCCACTGGCCGGCCTGGTCAACGGCGGAATGCTGGTGATGGCGGCGATCACCTTCCACCAGCACGGCTTGACTTCCATAAGCGACCTCACCGAAGCCTATAAGACCCTCACGCCGCTCCTTGGCCAGGCTGCCGCAACGATCTTCGCCGTTTCCTTGCTGGCATCTGGTCTGTCGAGCTCTACGGTTGGCACCATGGCGGGTCAGGTCATCATGCAGGGCTTTGTGGGTTTCAAAATACCGTTGTGGCTGCGACGCACCATCACCATGGTGCCGTCGTTTGTGGTGATCAGCCTCAATCTTCCCACGGCGACCACCCTGGTGGTGAGCCAGGTGGTGCTCAGCCTTGTGCTAGGATTTGCCGTGGTGCCGCTTATCATGTTTACGCAGCGGCGCGATATGATGGGCGTGCTGGTGAATCACCGCATCACAACCATCATTGGGTGGGGTTGCGCGGGTATCATAGTCTTGCTGAACGTATTCCTCATCTTCGAGACGCTTGGGGGTAGCGTTCCGGGTCTGAGCTGATCCGTTTGGAGTGATGGGATGTACCGGCGCCTGCTCGTGCCACTCGATGGATCACGCATGGCCGAGGCCGTGCTCCCCGCCGTGGAGCAGCTGGCAGTGGTCTGCGAATCAACGGTCATTCTGCTGCACATAATCGAGCGTACCGCACATACGACCATTCACGGCGATCGGCACTTGACCGCGCCCGGCGAGGCTACGGCGTATCTCAGTGAGATTGCCGGTCGCCTTGAAAATCGCGGGATCACGGTGCTGGCTCACACACATGACGCCCCAGAAGGCGACGTGGCGCGTAGTATCGCCGACCATGCTGAAGAAGAGCATGCCGACCTGATCGTGCTCTGCGCACACGGCCGCGGGGGCATCCGCGGCCTGCTCTTTGGCAGCATCGCACAACAGGTGCTACGGCGCGGCTCGGCGCCGGTGCTGCTCGTGCGGCCGGCTCACGATGGATCAGCTGTCTCATTTGCACCACGCGCCCTGCTGGTGCCGCTCGACGCCACACCAGCAGCAGAGGCAGCACTAGAGCCGGCGTGTGCGCTTGCGAAAGCCTTTGGCGCCGCGCTGCACTTGCTGATGGTCGTGCCAACTCAGGCCACGATTCGCGGTGAGCGGTTGGCCACAACAACCCTCCTGCCTTTTGCTTCGCAGGAGGCCTTGGAGCTTGAGTGCCAGGAGGCCCAACGCTATCTCGACGGTCTAGTAGCAAGGATTCGAGAGTCGGGCCTGCAGGTTCCCACTTTCGTGGCTCGAGGTGACGTGGCGCCCGCCCTGGCGGCAGCCGCGACCGCGCCGGGAGTCGGGCTGGTTGTCGTCGCCACACATAGCCGGACCGGGCTGCAGACGGTGTGGTCACGTAGCGCCACGGCTAACTTGCTTGCCCAACCAGGCACGCCCATACTGCTTCTGCGGCGCGAGGAAGTGCCATAA
>JAQBPC010000010.1 GCA_028287725.1 Chloroflexota bacterium
GAGAGCACTACCACCGGAATGAGCGTCGGCAGGAAGACGACCGCCCGATAAAAGGTCTGACCGGGTACCTTGCTATTCAAGAGTATGGCCACCGCGATATCCGCCACTGTGTAGATAGGGATCCCAACGACGACCATGAAGAGCGTGTTTTCGAGGGCCGTCCAGAAGAGGGGATCGTGGAAAATCGCCTGGTAATTGGCCAACCCGACCCATGTGGCCGGTTGTAGCACATTGTAATCGGTGAAGCTGTAGTACAGTGACGAGGCGATCGGGTAGAGGTAGAAGGCCACCAACCCCACGAGCCACGGACTGACGAAAAACAAGCCTAAGCGCAGGTTGCGCCGCTCAACGGCTCCCCATCGATGCACCGTTCAACCTCCCTACTAGCCGTGCACCAGCACCGGCATTGGCACAGGCAACTGACCAGTGTGCATTTCTCCTGCCAGCTGCACTGCGCCCCGGCAAGCGCGCCGCGTCACCTGTCGGCGGGCCGATGACCGCTCGACCCGCCGACAGGTGACCCGAAGGCACTATTGATGAAGCGCCTTATCAAGAATTGGCTGCAGCCGATTCTGGACTTCGCTCAGTGCCTGCTCTGCCGTGGCTTGACCGTAGATGACCTTCTGCTCCGCCGCCCACAGGTCATTGCCCAACTGTGCCGAGATCGGCATCAGCACGCCGTTAGTAGCATTCGGCGAGTTTGACAGCAGCTCGGTCACTTTATACGCGGCATCGCCGTGCTGCTGCCAGATGTTCTTAGGTGCGGTCGGCCCTTGCTTGTAGCCGGCGAATGTCCGCCAGATGTTCTCATTGCCGATCACTGCGCTGCCGTTTCCGGCCCAACTGGCAAACTTCACCGCCTCCAGCGGATGCTTGGATCCCGCGGGCACCATGTACACATTCATGGCGAACAAGGTGGCATTCGCGCGGCCACCAGGCGGATACGGGATCGGGAACACGGCATAGTCGAGCTTGGGATTATAGGTGCGCAGTGCCTCGGTGTGCCAGTTACCGGCGACCATCATTGCAATCTCGCCGGTAATGAAGAGGTCGTTGGGTGTGAAGGGATTCAGCGTGCCGGTGGCGACAACTTGGAGCTTATCGGCACCATATTTCTTGGCGTAGCCGGCCTCCCAGTTCAGGGCACGGATGAAGGCCGGGTCGCTAAGCGTGAGCGTCACCTTGCCCTTGACCACCTTGGTGAAGTTGGCGCCGAACACCCACGGCCAGGTATAGACACCGGTAGAACCGGCGCCGCCGCCGCCCTCATAGGCCCAGGGGATGAACCCGACCGTCTTAAACTTGCCACTGCTGTCGTGGGTGGTCAGCTTCGCGGCCATGGCATCGAGTTCGGTGAGGTTGCGCGGCGGCTTGTTCGGGTCGAGGCCTGCCTTGCGGAACAGGGTCCGATTGATGTACAGGTACATCAGGTTCCCCGTCTCGGGCAGCGCCCAGATCTTTCCACTACCGGCGATACCGCCGGTGTACCGCATCAGCGGCAGGATCCCGGGCAGCATCTGGCTCGGAGACCAGCCCACTGTCTTGAGGTGGGGCGTTAGATCAACCAGGCCGCCCTGATACCCCATCACGGCGCCTGCGCTAGGGATGTCGCACACCACCAGATCGGGGACATTGCCCGAGGCGATGGCCGAAAGCAACTTGCCGTTGTCCACGCCGCTATGAGGAGGAACGTACAACCCCGTGACGTGGATGTCGGCGTGGGTTGCGTTGAAGGTCTTCGCCCGGTTTTCTTCGTAGGTCTTGGAATCGCTTCCCCAGGGATACCAGTAGGTGATGTTCACCGGTGCGGCGGGCCGGGCGGCGTGACTCTCGCTGGGAAGTAGCGATTCAGCGGCGAGTGCAGCACCCGTGGCTGCAGCGCCGGCGAGGAAGGTACGGCGGGAGTGCGGTCTGGTTACATCCATCTTTGACTCTCCTTCGAGTAAGATCGTGGCCACAACATGGCCGCTGGAGAACGCTGGTACTCAGCTGTGATTGGACGTCCTCGGAGCATGTCCGACGTACCCTCTTCCTTGCGGCCTCCTTTCTCCTCGCACGCTCGTGGTAGCCGGCCACCGAAAGTGCGCCCGCGGGTCACGTTTAGAGCTACTGGGGTCGCACCGACTCACGGCACACCAGGGACGGTGGAAAAATAAGGGTCTTGGGTATTCTCCCCACGAGCGGCAGGGCAGGAGTTGTATCGGTGATCCTGTCCAGCAGGGCGCTGGCAGCCAGCTGCCCCATGCTCTCTATGGGCTGACGTACGGTCGTCAGGCCAGGCGTACAGAGCGCCGCGAACGGAATATCGTCAAAGCCGACGACAGACAGATCGTCCGGGATTCGGATTCCCATGGTGCGAGCAGCATTGATAATCAGTAAGGCGGTGAGATCATTGCCGACAACGACCGCGGTGGGACGGTCGGGCAGGGCAGATAGAGATCGCAGTGCCTCCCGAATCGACTCAATCTGGTTAGTGACGACCAAGTCAGCGCCTGCGGCATAGGGCAGATTATGTGCACTCAGGAAGTAGCGATAGGCCGCACGCCGCTGATCCTCCCAGGATTCCGGGCCTATACGTTGGCCGATATAGCCAATGGAACGATGCCCGAGAGCAACGAGGTGGTCCAGTGCCAGCGAGAGGCCTTGCTCATCGTCCACCAGGATTGAGAGCTCACCGGCCACGCTGGGGTGCGCGCCCAGGGTGACTACGTGACTGTGCGTCTGGAGGAGCCGCTCCATGTCCTCCGTCCGGGTGTCTTCCGGCAGGACATCTCCCAGCAAGAGTAACCCATCAACGCGATCAGCGCTCATCATGTCGCCCAGGAGCCGGCCCTCGGTACTGCTCTGCTCGGCCTGCCCAAGCAGGAGATGGTAGCCCCGCGCTCGGCACCCAGCAGAAATCACACGCAGCAACTCGGCGATAAATGGGTGCAGCAGATTAACGGCGATCACCCCGATCGATTGTGCCTGGGTTGTCCGCAAGCTCCGTGCGGCCGCATTAGGCTGATAGTGCAACGCGGCTGCCGCCGCACGGATGCGCTCGATCGTAGCTGCACTCATTTGGACGCCGCCAATCCTGGCGTTCAGCACGCGGGAGACTGTTGAGGGCGCTACCCCTGCCAATCGGGCGACCTCGCGAATACCGGCACCCGTGCCCAACGGCCTGTTCACCAACATACGCTCACAGCAGGACAAACGTTTGTGTGAAATCCTTTGCGCTACCCTAGCACATGCAAAAGGTTGGTGTCAATATGTTGACGCGGCTCAGATCCGATGCTATGCTTGGCCACTGAAAGGGTTAGCGGCAAACGTTTGTGTAAGTGAGGGCATCGTGAGCGAGGACGCGCAGCGGATGAGTGCGGGCATCCGCGACGTCGCCCGGTTGGCAGGGGTAGCGCCCTCCACGGTCTCCCGCGTGCTGAACGGGAAGCTGAGTGGCGTGAGTATTAGTCCTGCGACAGTCGAGCGCATCCGCGCGGCGGCACAGCAGTTGCACTATCGGCCCAATCCCTGGGCGCGTGGCCTGCGTACCGCCCAAACTGAGACTATTGGCGTGATCGCCTTCGATTTGGCCCATCCTTTTGCTGCCGAGTTGTTGCAGGTGATCTTCTCGTCATGCCGGGCGCGTGGCTATCACGTACTCGTCGGCACCGCGGAATATGATAGTAGCGAAGGGTGGATGCTGAGCGACATCCTGAGCGCCGATCGCGTCGATGGGGTAATCCTGGTCGGTGATACCTTGCTGCACATCTCCGGGCAGGAGGACCGGTTTGATGAGGCAATGGCCCGGCTCGTGCAGGTACACCGCCATGTGGTCACCGTGGCAAGCCGCCCGAGCGTGGCCGGTGAAACGTCGATCATTGTCGACAACGCCGCTGGTGTTACCCTGGCGCTCGAGCACCTCGTACGGCTCGGCCATCACCGCATCGCGCACATCCGTGATGGCTATCACCCGGACACCTGGGAAGATCTCCAGCGCATCCAGGCGTATTACAGCTTCTTGGCATCCCATAATCTACCTTACGACCCGGCGCTGGAAGTGACAGTCAATGGCCGTGATCTGGAGGCCGCACGGCAAGCCCTACGGCCATTGCTTGGTCTGGATCATCCGCCGACTGCCGTGTTCGTGAACAACGATGCCACGGCTATCACCGTGCTCAAGGCCGCACTCCTCTCAGGCGTCCGCGTACCCACGGATTTGTCCCTTGTCGGTTTTGACGATATCGCGTTCGCGGCGCTCAGCACGCCCGGCCTGACGACCATACGCCAACCGATCCACGAGATGGGCAGCCACGCCGCGGGGGTGCTCCTGGACGCCATCGATGGCGTCCAGATCGTCGATTTGGAACCAGGAGCAGACAAGACGGTGGTCTTTGCGCCGACATTGGTGCGTCGTGAATCCTGCGCGCCGCCGCCCACGTCGAAGCGGAAGACATGACGTGCCCTTTTAAGGGCTTGTCCTGAAAGCACACCCAATCACCTGGGATGGGGTTTTCATCCACAGCAACATAGGAGGGAAGACGGTGATCACAGCCATCGGCCACGTAGCATTTCGAGTGACGGAACTTGAGCGCTCCCTACACTTCTACTGCGAGATCCTCGGCTTGCGTGAAGTCTTCCGCCTCGATCGTGAAGGCGTGCCGTCGCCCTGGATCGTCTATCTGCAGCTCGCGCCCGGCAACTTCATCGAGCTGTTTCCCGGTGCGGCGAAGGTTGGCCCGCAACCGGGGGAGGACGCCGGCTACAATCACTTTTGTCTCCTCGTCGACGACATTCATGCCACTGTGCGCCAGTTAGCGGGACGTGGCTTGCCGATCGAGGGCGAGCCGACCATGGGGATTGACAGTAACTATCAGTACTGGATCACCGACCCCGACGGCAACCGGATCGAGTTGATGCAGATCACGGCCGCGTCGCCACACGCCGCTGCAGACGCCCGCTGGTAGAGAACGTGTATGCGGACCGTGGGCGTTTCAGGCGCGCTCGGGATCAACGAGGTGAGCGGTCGATAAGGCATACTGATATGACGACACAGGAACCGCCCATACCCTGGCCGAAGCGAGCGCTGGGGGCCACGGGCCTTATGGTCCCCCCGCTCTGCATCGGCACCTCCGAACTGAGCAACTGGGTGAACTTCTACCCCAATCCGCCGAGCGAACTAGAGTCGCTTGCTACCGTGCGCGCGATCTTGGACGGGCCTTTCGCCTTCCTCGATACCGCCTCCGGCTATGGGGAGAGCGAGCGCCGGATCGGGGTCGTCCTCCAGGAACGGGGAGGGCTGCCGAACGGTTTCGTGTTGGCCACCAAGGTCGACGCGGACGCACACACGCGCGACTTCGGTGCGGCGCAGGTGCGGCGCTGCATCGAACGGAGCTTGAAGCTCCTTGGCATCGAGCGCCTGCAGCTGGTATACCTCCACGATCCGGAGTACTCGATCACCTTCGAG
>JAQBPC010000029.1 GCA_028287725.1 Chloroflexota bacterium
ACTGCTGGGGATGTCGAGCAGGTCGGCAGGCACGTCCCCATAATCGACGATGCGGATGTCACGTCCGTCGAGGGCTGGACCCTGAAGATCGAAATCGTAGTGGTCGAAATTTTCACCTACATAGCGAGATTGCGAGCGAATGGCCGCGGGGGCGCTGGCCGAGCCCGACGATATGCCGGCCACCTCGTAGGGCACACCCTGCGGGATTCCTAGTATCGCGATGTCCGCGTCGAGCGTATGAGAAGATCGGTGCAGGCGGGTCTAGCCAGAAAACTGGTGAAGTTATGCACGGGAACGGCCACAAGTGGTAGCGGCAACTCAAACCTCCCGTCCACTGACTTCCGTGAAGGATGTGCCAGCCAGGCAAAAGCGCCCGTCACGCATAATGCCGCCAGCATCGGCATCACGTTGCATCTGCAAACCCGAAAAGCACAGCTGTGCTGAGGATAGGTATATGGGTGCTGTTGTTGCAATGTCCCGTGCAGCGATAAGTTGCACTCATTCTGTAGCGCTATGCAGCACTCTAGCGCGAGGGCACTTGGGGCCGGCCGCACGACAGACGAGCTTTGCGGAAGGATATACGCCCTGTCCATACGCCCGTTTGGTCGCGATAGACAGCACTATCCGAGCATCGATTAGGTCCCGTTGCAACGCCGAAAGCCCCTATCGGGCAAGTCCTTGGTACAAGTGCGAAGTTACGACAGGCTAGCGATCGTGCGACGCGCGGGTCAACGGTGGTCGCCGTGGGAGTGGTCAAACTCCGTAAGGTGGCGGGCGAGGAGGTCGGCGCCATAGTCGCCGCCGTTGGGGGTACGCAGGACCGTATGAATGTGGTGCCGGGTTGGCTCGACATTGTCGAACGCGACGCCGGGATGATGGTCGAACTCGATCAGAACGACCGGGCTCTGGATCCGGTAATAGAACGGATCGGTGTCGCCGGTGCCGCCGAGCCAGGAGAACCAGGTCTCATCGAGGTGGGCATCAACCTCCGCGGCGCGCACGGTGGCGTGATCATCGCGCGCCCAGCCCAGGTAGACGCCGACGACCTTCCGCAACAGCGCGCGCTGGACGCCGGTCAACGCGTCGGCCCGCAGGCCTTGATAGGGGAGTACCGCGTTGTCATCGAAGGCGCCAGCCTGCATGTGATCTCCGACCCGGCGTTCGAGGTGCTTGGGCACGGCGCCCGGCATGATCGACGGGTACAGCACCGCAATGTCGTGCTGGATGGCATCAAGCGAGCGGACCAGATCGATAGCTGCCTGCTGCTCGTGGGCGAACACCTCGGTGCCGGCCAGCGCGCCCGAGGTTGCCTTGCACGGCTCCGATCCCATGAACGTGGGCGTCAGCACCATCTCATCGCCGAGCACCATACAGTTGACGTTCAGGTGGTGGCCGTCGAACTGCCAGCCCCAGGGTTCCGTGGCAGACGGTGTCCCGAAGATCGATAGGAAGTACGGCCACTCGCCGTACTGGTCGGTATGCCCGCTCACAGTCGCAAGCAGCTCGTTAAACCGCATGATGGCGCGCGCCTGCGCGAACCCACGAGCAGACAGGGTCGCGCGCAACAACTGTAGGCCGCACTCGCGTTGCGGCGGCGTCAGGTTCTCGAGCATCACGCCGTGGCGAAAAAAGTTCGCGTGTATGTTGAACCACTGTCGCCATTCACTGGCAGCCAGCGGGAAGCTTGCTTTGGGCCGATCGACGGGATCGAGTGCTTCCAGAAAGGCTCGCGCTGCTTCCCGCAGCGGTGCAGTGTCCACGGCCCCTCGCCTGGTGCTGAATAGCCCGGGTCTGACGTGGCCGTCGGAGGTGACGCCGCGGAGTGGTGCGGCCAACTTAGCGCGGAAATCGGCCATTAAGGCATCGATTAAATCCTGGATCGGCGGCACACTCACGACCCGGTCCCGCGCCGACATCTCCGGCAAAGCACGTACCCCGAACTCAGTCCAGTCCTTCATGTTGGCCCCTCATCTCAGCACCCCGCCACAGGGAATGGAATACCGGGTCGCATGCCAAGCCGCCCGCGCCGACCCGCCGCGGACTGGGATCACACCGGTGACGCGTTTAGCGGTCCTCCTGTTGACACTGCCACCATAGTATCAAGAGCGCACTGGCAACTGTGCGGCGCTGCAGTATACCTCTGCACGATCAATGCAACGCAGGAATGTGACAATATGTGCCAATGTAGAATCTGCATTTATTTCCGCAAACCGGCCTAATCGTACGGAATTCCGCCAGCACAAGGATTGACGCCGGGCTGAACACGTGCTACATAAGACACACCGTATTGGTCCGCAGGTGCGCACACGTCGACTCAGTGGTGTGTCCGGTCACGGCCGTCATCATCGCTATGTATTGCGGACCACGCCGCTGGTGGTCGGTATGTGCCGTATCTGCATAGACAGAGGGAGCGCACTATCGTGTCACATATCGCGGGCACCAGGTGGCTACGAGTCGCCGGGTCGTTGCTTACCATCTCTGCAGTGATCGCAGCTACTCCTGCGATGCGGTCTGCCGTTCCGGCTCACGCTGCCGGGCAGAGTCTCGTCATTTCGACCAATATCTCAGACGGCAAGACCATGGACCCCGGCCACGCATATGAGTTCGCTTCCAGTGCCATGGCAACAAATTGCTACGATTCGCTCGTAACCTATGTGGGCAACGACACCATACACCTAAAGCCAAACCTGGCCACGAGCTGGACCACATCCGCCGACGGGAAAGTCTACACATTCATGTTGCGCCACAATGTGAAGTTCGCGAGCGGCAATCCCATGACCGCCGCGGACGTGGTCTTCTCCTATTTGCGGCTGAAGTATCTCAACGACAATCCTTCGTTCTTGGTCAGTGGCGTCTCGGGCATCAAGGCAGTTGATCCGTATACCGTACAGATCACGCTCGGCGCGCCGGACGCCTCGTTTCTTTCCGCGATGACCGGTACGAACCTGGCAGTGCTGGACTCCAAGCTGGTAATTGCGCACGGTGGTGACGCTTCGCCGGACGCGGCGAAAAAAGACAAGGCGCAATCCTTCCTGGACACCCAGTCTGCCGGCACGAACGCCTTCCAGATGACGAACTGGACCCGCAACGTCCAGATCGTGATGGACCGTAACCCGAACTATTGGGGAGCGAAGCCATTCTTCGCCAAGGTTGTCTTTCAGCACCAGAAGAATGCTGCTACCCAACGGCTGCTGGTACAGCGTGGCGCCGTAGATGGGGCAACCGACATCAACATTCAGGAAGTGCAGTCGCTGATCCACGATCCTAGCGTTCAGGTAATTCAAGGTAACACCCTGAACCTGGTGTATATGGGAATGACCACGAGCGCGGCGATCTCAAAGCCGCTTGCCAACCCGCGCGTCCGGCAGGCAATCCGCTACGCCATCGATTACGACGGCATTCTCAAGGGCCTGCTTAAGGGCGTCGGCACGCGACCGAACAGCATGATTCCGGTGGGTATGCTCGGCAACGATACTGCTACCAACAACGCACTGCTCATTCATACTGATCTCGCCAAGGCCCGCGCGCTGCTAAAGGCGGCCGGGTACGCCAACGGCTTCAGCGTGACAATGGGCTACGACGTCGGCATCACCTACGACGGCGTGTCCTATGACCCACTGTCAGCCAAGATTCAGAATGACCTGGCAAAAGTAGGCATCAAGGTGACGCTCGATCCTGAGCAGGACACCGTGCTGCTGACGAAGTATCGGGCGCAAAAGCTGCAAATGATACTGTACAACTGGGGCGTGGACTACCCCGATCCCAACGACTACAGCGGTCCTTTCTCACCCGGTGGTGGCCCGGCGAAGCGTATGCTCTTCACCTGGGACAAGACGCTGACGGGCGTGGTGAATATGGCCGACTCGACGACCGATTTGGCGAAGCGCACCGCGCTCTATCGCACCGTTCAGCAAACGTGGCTCGCCGAGGGTCCCTGGATCGGCCTGGTGCAGCCCCAGAACATCGTCGTCCTGAGCAGTAAGGTCAAAGGATACACCTACTCACCCATTAATCCGTTCGACTTCCGCAAGACGTCGATGTAGCGATCGCTCCCAAAAGCCAACAGTCGTCGACGAACTGCTGGTTCGTCAGGGGAAGGATTCGTGCACGCCGGTGCACGAATCCTTCCCCTGACCTTTTGGTGCGGTCATAGGCACAGCTCACGCGAAGCTACACCGCGGGGCGTGTAAACAGGGACACCCAAAGACGCGCCTCCGACCGGTTGCCGGCCTTCGATTGTGCCGGTAGTGGCTCTCCTCCCTGCTCCATAT
>JAQBPC010000166.1 GCA_028287725.1 Chloroflexota bacterium
ACACATACTCTGGCGCCGAGGCATGGAGCCGCAATTCGAAAGGATCGTTACATGAATACTGCCTCGACCCCGGCGCACGTCGAACCTGCCGTGCCGCCCGAGACGGAGAGCGTGGGGGCGCTGGTGCACCTTGCTTTGGCCGAGGATATCGGCCGGGGGGACCTGACCACTGAAGCCACGGTTCGTGCGAACAGCGTGGCGGTCGCTGAGATCCGGCAGAAGCAAGCCGGCGTCGTCTGCGGGTTGCCGATAGTCGAGCGGGTTTTTCAGGCGTTTGATGACCAGGTGGTAGTCACGCCGCTGGTCGCGGAGGGCTCCTGGGGCGACCAGCGAGTGGTTGCCCGTATAGCTGGACCGACGCGCGCGATCCTCAGCGGCGAGCGCACGGCTCTCAACTTCCTGGCGCGCCTCTCCGGAGTGGCGACGCTCAGCAGACAAGTCGCCGAGGCCGTGGCCGAGACGCAGGTCCGCGTGCTGGATACGCGCAAGACGACACCCGGCCACCGGGTGCTGGAAAAATATGCGGTGCGCGTGGGTGGATGTCACAATCACCGCGCCGGACTTGACGACGGCATGCTGATCAAAGAGAACCACATCCGTGCCGCCGGAGGCATCACCGCCGCCGTGTCCGCCGCGCTTCGGCGCACCGCTCCTATGCAAAACGTGGAGGTAGAGGTTACCACCCTGGCCGAGCTGGACGAAGCCATCGCCGCAGGCGTGCAGGTCGTCCTTTTCGACAATGCCGACCTGGACAGTCTGCGCGCTGCCGTGGCACGGGCCGCGGGCCGGGTTCGCCTGGAGGCCAGCGGCGGCGTGACCCTGGACACCGTCCAGGCAGTGGCACGGACGGGTGTCGACTACGTCTCTCTTGGCGCCCTGACCCACTCCGCCGGGTCGCTGGACTTCTCGCTCATTCTGCTGTGAACGGTGGCACTCCATGCCCGTGACCTCAAATGCCGGTGCGGCGCCGGATTGCAACCACGACGACGCAACGCACCACTCGCCATGCACCGCACGTAAGCAACATGTGGTTGGGCACAACTCCTGAGGTGAGTCAGCATTGCGAAATGCTGACACGCTCCGGAAGGCAAAAATTAGGAGATACAATCATGTCGCGGACCGCTCTACCCGTCCTCCCCACCGCGCAAGCGGCGACATCCGCCGCCGATACGGAATCCATCCACCAGGAGGTGCGGCGCCTTGCGCGTCAGCACGACGCCGTAATCCTGGCACATAACTATCAGGTCCCTGAAGTGCAGGACGTGGCCGACTTCGTGGGCGACTCGCTGGGGCTCGCTGTCGAAGCGTCGCGCACACCGGCCCGGGTAATTGTGATGTGTGGCGTCTACTTCATGGCCGAGACAGCGAAGATCCTCAACCCGGACAAGATTGTGCTGATCCCAGATTTGACGGCGGGCTGCTCACTCGCCGACTCGATCACGGTGGAGCAGCTCAAGGTCTGGAAGCAGGAGCATCCCGAAGCGCTCGTGGTGAGCTATGTGAACACGACGGCGGCAATCAAGGCGGAATCGGACTACTGTGTAACAAGCGGCAACGCTCTGGCCGTCGTGGAATCCATACCTGCCAATCGGCCGATCCTGTTCCTGCCCGACATGTACCTGGGCACCTGGATCAAAACGACCCTTGGGCGCAAGAATATGGAGATCTGGGCTGGCGAGTGCCACGTCCATGCGGGCATCCGCACCTCTGAGGTACGTGCCCGCCACGCTGCCCACCCCGGCTCTGAGCTGCTAATCCATCCCGAGTGCGGGTGTACCAGCCGGCTGGTCTGGGCCGCGGGCAAGGGAGCGCTGCCCACCGAGACGACGCACGTCCTGTCCACGGAGGGCATGGTCAAGCAGGCCAGGACTTCGCCCGCGACCACAATGCTGGTTGCCACGGAGACGGGACTCTTGCATCGACTGCGCAAGGAGGCTCCCGAGAAAACGATACTCGCCGCCGACGAGCGCGCCGTATGCCGCTACATGAAGCAAATCACACTTCCCAAACTGCAACACACGCTGCAGACGCTCAGTCCCCGTGTGGAGGTCGACCGTGAAGTGGCGGCCCGGGCGCGTCAGGCCATCGACCGCATGCTATCGGTATAGTGAGGGATGCTGGAGGAAATAGCAGCCGCAGCGCTTCCCTCCTGAACCGGCGTGGCGAGAGTTTCACAATAGCGACGTTGTCCACGGTCGATGGTTGCGGTGACCAGCTAACAGGCGCATGCTCAGCCGGATGTGCTTGTGGCAATAGTGCATGGCGCATATGCGAAAGGGCTTGTGTTACGAGTTGACCTGCTTGGGGTTCGTTCCTTGCTACGAGTTCAGGCATCATGAAAACACTCACCGGTACGACCCAACGGAACCAGTGAAACTGTCCTTGCAGCGCCATTGGGCCCAGTGCAGTCGACCCTCTGAGCGCCCGAGGCTAGAGTCAGCCCCGACCTAGCACAGCCTGGACGTCTATGGCTGGTAACTGCATGAGCGGTTGCCAGCCAGGGATCTGCCAATTACTATTAGGTGTGCATTCGTGAACGTGCACAGACATTATCTAGGGGGACGGAGAGGCGCCTGCCAAAATGCAAGGCACGCTTCATTTCTATGGCTGAGACGTTACTAGACGCCATTTTCACGATCGACCGAGACGGCCGAATTGTAGAATGCAACTCCGACGCCGAGCAGATGTTCGGTTACCGCGGTACTGACGTCGCCGGCAGGGACCTTGCTGAACTTATCTTTCCTACTTCGCTCCACGCGTTGCACCGGCAACGTTTGGAACGGTTTACGACTGCGCAACAAAGCCCTGAAATGGCGAGTCGACAGCAATTGACCGCCATGCGTGCGAATCGCGCCGAGTTCCCTGTCGAACTTGTCATGATTCGAATCCCGCGCGCAGAGCCGGCGCTGTGCACGGTGTATATTCGCGACATGACTGAACATCGGCGCGCTGAACAGGATCTTCGGCAGGATTTGGAACGCTATCGCAACATTGTCGAGATCTCGCAAGAGGGTATCTGGCAAATCGATGCGAACGGCTACACGACCTACGTGAACCAGCGCATGGCCGATATGCTTTGCTACACCGTCGATGAGATGCTTGGGACCTCACCATTCGACTACCTGGATGCCGAGGGCACGGCGCGCGTGCGCGCCAATCAACATCGGCGAGCGGCAGCCGCGAGAGAAGGCCGGGGCTTCGACATGCGGTACGAATTCGAGTTGCTGCGCAAAGATGGTACGCGCATCTGGGCGTGCATATCGGTGGTCTCATTCTACGGTCCTGCAGGTCAGCACACGGGCTCGTGCGCCATGGTCACCGATATCAGTGACCGAAAGCAAATAGAGGATTCGTTGCGCGCAAGCGAGCAGAACCTGCGCACGTTCCTGGCCAACGCACCGATTTTACTCTGGGCAATCGACGCGAGTGGCCTCTACACCCTGTTCGAAGGACCACAGTTGCGACGCTTCGGTTATGAACCTGGCGCATTAGTCGGCGCCTCGATCTGGGACACACTGCAGCCATTCCCCGAGCTCACGGCAGATATACGGCGCGCTCTAGCCGGCGAGGAAGTGGTCACCCTACGGCACACACACGGGTGGGTGTACGAGACACGTTACGCGCGCCAGCACGACAAGGATGGCTCCGTTAGTGGTCTCATCGGAGTATCAACCGACGTCACAG
>JAQBPC010000180.1 GCA_028287725.1 Chloroflexota bacterium
GCCGGACGCTGGGGCCAGCCGGAAGACCTCAAGGGCGCGGCGGTGTTCCTGGCGTCGGACGCCGCAGCCTATGTGCACGGCGCCATCCTCCCGGTGGACGGTGGCTGGCTCACCAGGTGAATACCCCCACCGCCAGGGGTTTGGGAGACGAGAAGTGGCGCGGGGGAATGCTGGAGTGCAAGCGAGACACTATGCGTTACATGCAGTAAGGTATAGGCGATCCTGGACGCGGCATTTCGTGGATGCGGTGGGGCACTATGGCTGAGCAAGACGGTGGACAGACTAGCGACATCGGCCCGAAGGAGAACATAGAGGCGCTACGCTCCTTGGCGCTGCGGCTACTCGAGGCTCGCTTCCCTGGCGATCCCGACACTAAAAGCAAGACACGCCTTAATGTTGGAGCCCTGCCGGCAACGTTTCCCACCGAGATCCCCATTCCCGACTGGTGCCGGGTCATAGGCAGTCTGGAAAGTGGCTTGCTTGGAGTCAAAGTAGTCCTGAATAGTGACCAACCCGAAGATCGCGTCCTGGACTTCTACCGGGAGCGCATGACGGCGTCCGGATGGGAAATTCTGGAAGTGCCAACGCACGGAGGCTTTGCCGGTTCCATGGCTAATCAGGTCACCTTTTGCCGCGGCTCGCGCGGCCCTGCCCTGACCGTCGACGCCCGCGCATTGCCAAATGAGCCGACGGACGTGGATCTGCTTTTGCAGACCGATCCGCGCTTCTCACCCTGTAGTCAGCGGCACGGGATGATGCACAGTGATGTTCCGATCCCAACACTGTCGCCGCCACCGCATAGCCAGCATATGAAGTCTAGCCGTGGTGGAGGGGGCACTAGTTGGCATTCCGACGCGTCACTCGAGACAGACCTTGGTCTGGCGCCCCTTGCCGACCACTACGCGCTTCAGCTCGAACAAGCAGGCTGGTCGCGCACGGGTACAGATCATGACGGCCCTCTCGCCTGGAGCACCTGGTCATTTCGCGGTGAGGGGGAAGAGCAATGGTGCGGCGCCTTGTTAATTCTGAAGCTGCCGGACACCATGCGGAGACACACGCTCATGGTGCGGGTGGAGCTGAACGAGAATGACGACGATGGTGGCTCAAGCTGGAGCAGTTTGACCGCGAGCGGTTAGCGTTTTCCTCCGAGACGGCATGACTGCACATTCCGAGTTGTGTATAGCCGTATACACTCCCCGGGCCTCATTACTGTTGACCGCTGAAATTCGCCGTGTTACGCTCGAGGCACGTTCCACTGAAAGGAGGCGCCCAGATGATAGTGATACTTCATGGTCGCGCTCAGCACGATGTGCTTGAGCGAGGTGCGCCTGCCGAGCTGGAGGCCATCCCCTCCTGATCCCCGGCCGGGCTCTACCACCGCTATTGTGATCAGGCTGCTGCCGTCGTTCATGGCACTTGGCTGTCACAACCGCCTGCTGTAGAGTATTCCGGCTCAAGAGATTTCGGCCACGGTGCATCGCTGCCCGTGGCTCTTTTTATGCGCCATGGGCTGGTTCGGTCCCGTGGCCGCCTCCCGTGTTTCGCGGCTACAGGACATATCCTGTGGCCGCGCTGTTCGTTTCCGGCCGCAGGCTCAGTTCAGCTATTGGCGGAAGGAAATCCAATGCCCCGTCTCAGGGAAATCGATACGGACCTTGAGGACCTCTATGACGATCCGGGACCAGCCGACTCTGGGTATGGCGATCTGGCCGGCGACGACCCGAGATTCGTCAGCATGGGACGCCAGTCGAGGGAATCGGGGAAGACTCGATTACTCAAGGATAAACATGGGCGGCCTGTGAACCGAAAAGCCGGCAGAGCGTCGACCATAAAGTCGGTGAACAGCGCCGGACCGTCGGGAGACACGCCCGAACCCGGCGCAACGCTCGGCACCCCGACCGAACCCAACCATGACTTAGGTGGGGTGCGCCAACCCAATCAACCGATGGGCGGCATGGCCGAGCCTATCGTGGCAGCGCCGGGCAACACGGCCGAATCCGGATCGACGGCGGGCGCCCTGCCCGAACCCGACCTGGCGCCACGCGCTGCCGCGACGGGCATGGTCTGTAAGAAGACCGTTGGCCGGTATTGGGTCAACACCGGCGGCCGCATCGTGGAGTGCGCCATTTCCAGCTTGCTGCGGAAGCAGCTGATCTACCCGATCGCCGACCCGACCTCGATGCGCCGGCGGGTGATGGAGGTCAAGGACATCCGGCAGGTCGATCCGGTGGCGATTGGCGATATCGTCCGGTTCGTCGATGCGGGTGAGGGCGAGGGCTTGATTACCGAGGTGTTGCCGCGAAAGAACAAGCTGGTGCGCCGCGCGGCCGGCCCCAAGCCGCTGGAGCAGGTGATCGTGGCCAACGTGGACCAGATCATCACCATCGTGGCGGCGGCGAATCCCATGCCGAAGTGGGAGGTGCTCGACCGGTTCCTCGCGGCTTCGGAGTGGCTCGGCGTGCCGGCGGTCGTGTGCCTCACCAAGCTGGACCTTGGCTCTTCCGATGCGTTGATGGCCGAGGTGGAGACCTACCGGCAGGCCGGCTATCGGGTGCTGCTCACCAGCGTGGTAAGCGGCGAAGGCATTCACGAGTTTAAGTCGATACTCACCGATAAAGTGTCGGTGCTGGTCGGTCCCTCTGGTGTCGGAAAAACCAGTTTGCTGAACACCGTGCAGCCCGGGCTCGGCCAGCGGGTCAGCGAGGTGAGCGCATCGACGAATAAGGGGCGGCACACCACGACACACCTTGAGCTGTTCCCGCTCGATTGGGGCGGCAGCCTGATCGACACGCCGGGTATGCGCGAGTTCGGTCTGTGGGATGTGAAAGACGCGGAGCTCGCGACCACCTTCGCCGAGATGAGGCCGCTGGTGGGGAGATGCCAGTTCGGGCTGAATTGCCGGCATCTGCAGGAGCCGGGTTGCGCCATAAAGCAGGCGGTGGCAAGCGGCCGGGTGAGCGAGCGGCGGTACGAAAGTTACCTCAAGTTGAGAGGCTAGGGAGGTCCCCATGTACCTGTGCGTCCTATATGAGGAGTTGCCGAAAAATGCCCGTGGTTTTGGACGTGGGCCACCCACGGGACCGCGTATTGCCCGTACAATGTTTCTTGTGGGCGGTTGTTGCCCGCGTGGCACACTATCCATTCACCGGGAGTCTCAATCCATATGCTTGTTACCGGCAAGATGACCTGTCCGATCTGCCTCACCGTTGTACCTCTGCCGGACTCCCTTCTTTTCGGTCAGGACGTGTGCTGCAGCCTTTGCCAGAAGCTACTCAAGCGGTATCTACCGTGTGTGGCCTGTGAGCTGGCTTTCAACCCCGATCTTCCAGGATGCCCGACCTGTGGTGTCCGCCCTCCGGACGAAGCGTACGACAGCACGGTCTACAAAATTCCGGATCGCGTGGTGTTCGAGGCCATAGAGAAAGCGCGCGAGCTCGCTATTGCGCAAGCCCTGATACCGACAACTCCTGCCGCCCGCGTGGCCGAACCTACACCGGCGTCGCGGCCAGAACTGGCGCGTGCCGCCGCACCGACCATAGCGCCGCCAGAGAAGCCCGCCACTCAGGCGCCGGTCAAGCGTACCAACGGTACCGGCAGCAATGGGCGCGCTAATGGCGCCGTGCGCCGTACCGCGGCGCTGGCTGACTTGCCCGAGCTGACCATGATGCCGCCATCGCTGCGCGACGCTGAGGACGGCGCGCCGGCCGAAGGGCAGCCGCTGGCGCCGGGATTGCAGGCCTCCACGGCGGTGCATAGCGTCACCAGCGAGGATCACGGCGCCCTATTTGAGGTGGCCGGTCCGGAAGTGACGAGCAACACTCTGACGATCGACGCCGAGTTCGAGCTGATTACCGAGCAGGCACGACTGGCCGAGGTGGTGGCGGAGCTTACCGGCCAACCGATTGTGGCGGTCGACACCGAAACCACGGGCCTCGACCCCTTCGCCGATAACGCGCTCCTGCTGGTGCAGGTCGCAACTCCTGAGCGTGCGTATCTCGTCGATGCCCGGAAGGTTGATCCGCGCCCACTGCGCCGCATCCTGGAGGACGACCGCACCCTCAAGCTGCTGCAGAACGCCAAGTTCGACTACAAG
>JAQBPC010000194.1 GCA_028287725.1 Chloroflexota bacterium
CCGTGGTGCTCGATATCCAGGGCACGCTGGCCGCGGCGCCAAGCTCTGCCTCTTCCCCGACGGTCCTGTGTGTGCTGAAGGCCCACGTGATCAGCAACGCCATGACGCCGAAGCTGGGAGTGACCAGCCCTTGTCCGACAGGCCAGCTGCCGGTCTATCTCACCGCCAGCACGAAGCTCGTCAATCGTGACGGCATCGTCGTTGCGCTCAATCGAATCGACGCACGTGACTCGCTGGTGGTGAACGGCACGTTCATTAATATGCAATTCACCGCCTTGAAGGTCAGGGATCTCTCGCTCCATGCCTACTACGTGACGGTCGTAGGGAAGATCCTCTACGTCAGCCCGTTCACGCACCCGACCTACTTCACGCTGCAGGTACAGGACCAGTCGGATAAAGTGCATATCTCGACGGGTAGCGTCCTCACAATCTACGTGCAGTGGAACACGAAGATCTTTGCGAGTGGTGGCGTTGGTAACAAGGTCACGGCGCTCAATCCAGGTCAGGTTGTAACCGTGCTAGGCATCTACAACCGCGGCGACAGTAACTTCAGCAAGACCCTTCGCGTCCGAGCTCACTAATCGCGTCCCGTTCCACGGGGAGAAGGCGCCGGCGGTTACCGCCGGCGCCTTTGCCATGCTTAATGCACCCGCTCGATCGCGCTCCCGTCTCCTTATGCTGCCCGGCGTGATAATGGGGAAGGTTGAGTGTTTGGAGAGCGGAGAGGGTCTATGGATGCGAGAGTGGACGGGAGAGGGCCCGCGGCGAGGGTTTCGGGCTACATGGATCGGGTTTCGCATACCGTTCGGCGCGTTCGGCCACTCGCCGACCTGACGGACCAGGTGGCGCTCATCACCGGCGGGAGCCGAGGATTCGGCCTCCTCGTCGCACGGGAGTTGGCCGCTGCCGGTTGCAAGCTGGCGATTTGCGCCCGTGACGAGGCGGAATTGGCGCAAGCTCAAGCCAAACTGCTGGAGCGGAGCGGCAATGCGTGGCATGATGTCCGCGGCAATACTCGGCGCGGCATGCCGCAGGCGCGGGAGATCGAGGTACTGGCTGTGCCTTGCGACGTGGCCGACCGCGAGCAGATCCGGCTCATGGTGGCCAGGGTGCTTGAGCAATATGGCCGGATTGACATCCTGGTCAATAATGCCGGCACGATTCTGGTGACACCGCTGGAGAATACCTCTCGCTCCGACTTCGAGTCCGCGATGAACACGATGTTCTGGGGAACGTACGATGTGACGATGGCGGTGCTGCCCGCAATGCGGGAGCGAGGCTACGGCCGGATCGTCAATGTAACGTCTATCGGCGGGAAGATCGGTATTCCGCATCTATTGCCCTACTGTAGCGCGAAGTTCGCGGCAACGGGCTTTTCGGAAGGACTCCGCCCGTCGTTGGCGGGGAAGAATATCACCGTTACGACCATAGTTCCCGGACTGATGCGTACGGGCTCGGTCATCAACGTGCTGGTTAAGGGCGAAAAGCGGCGCGAAGTCCAGTTGTTTTCGGCGCTCGCCAGCCTGCCCGTGATCTCTATGGATGCCGATCGCGCGGCGCGCCAAGCCGTGGCAGCGCTGCGGCGTGGCCAGGCGGAGCGGATCCTGGGAATGCCGGCGAAGCTGGCGGTGCGTGCCCAGTGCTTGTTTCCCAACCTCACCGCGTCGCTGCTAGGCGCCGTCAACCGAGTACTGCCGGGACCGGTTATGGACGATGGGACGGAGCCAACACTCAGCCGCGATGTGCCCGGCGCCTTCGATCAACCTATGCTGCGGCGCTTGACCGTTTTCTCGCGGAAAGCAGCCGAGCGGAACAACGAGATGCCGGCGAACTCGCGGGCAGGGGACGCGGCGAAGCAATCGGAAACCTGGGACATCTAGCTTGCCGCACCGGCTATGCGCGGTGTTAGCACTTTGTCGTCGTCGTAGTGGTTTGAAATCACCGTGTTTGCTGCGATGATCCGGACCATTCGTATACTCTGAGGCCCTTGGGCGGCAATAAACCGGCTATCCGGCTGCCGCCCAGGCGCATGAGGGCGACGTTGACCCTCGGGTACGTCTCTCATCGAGCACCAGAGTGTCGCCGGCACTGTCGATCACGAAAGTGCCACCGGTGCCAGAGATATGTAAGCGCCGCCCACCTGCGTGGCCAAACTATGGAGCGTTGCCGATCGCCGTCGTCAAATAGCTTCGACGAGAGGGCGGGTGCGTGTCGCCCTCGGGTTGCGTCTAGTCGAACTTTCGGGGCTTGTGGGCGTTGGAGTCACTACCGCTGCGGGTCTCGCCCAGCTTCTCCCGTATGCGGTTGGTCGATTCCAGCGTTCTCCGTTTCCGGGGATGATCCTTCGGAGGATTGGCTTTCTGGGCGAGTTTACCGGGGTCCTGATGCAGTGCTGCCTGCTTCTTGTACGTTTCGCGTTTCTTGTAATTGCCGGTAATAATCACCATGCTCTTTTTTTTGTTGTTTCTGTATGGTGTGTCATAGTGCCATTGGTTGCGCTTCGGCATGTCCCTCTCCCTCGAAGCTGCGCGTTAATGCGCCCTCAAGGCATATGCTACGCATGCGCCCTTGAAGCCACGTCACCCATTCGATTGAACGTGCTGGACCAATTGGGTGGGGCCGTGCCGGCGAGGGCGCGGGGAACAACGTGATCGTAAATAGGCCGAGAGGCCCAGCCACCGAGCACCTCATCCCAATCGACCAGATGAGCTCGATTC
>JAQBPC010000314.1 GCA_028287725.1 Chloroflexota bacterium
GATGGCGGATTGGTCTGCAGGGGTAAGCGGGCAGTCGTTGCGCACGACATAGATAATTGCCGAATAAAAGTTGATATTTTGGAACGGCGCCGCCAGGTTTGAGGCCTGAATGCTGGGTGTGCTGCTGGGCAGAAAGCCGCTATTGGTGTCCTTGGTCACGCTCGCGAGTGACGGAAAGGCGCGGATGCTCACGACGGTGATCACGATCCAGGCGATTGCAACGGGGTACTTGAAGCGCACTGAGAAACGCGCCAGGGCGGCAAACATTTGATCCATGACTTGTCAGACCCTTTACTCTTAGAAGTGCGGGGCGCACGTGCACTGCGCCAGATATAGAGCTGATTGGGCAATAGCAAAGGGTCGACCCGTAGCGTCGTTGCATCACGCCGGCCCCGGGGACAGAGTTTCCATCTAAGCTACATACTGTCTCGGAAGTTTTTTGAATGGTACTCCTGGCTACACTATGCATGCTCGAGATCCCTGGTCCAGCAGATAAGCGGACGCAGCGCGCCGGCAAGCAGGTCGTCGCCTTCATTGGTGCTGAAAGATAGCCAGCCAAACCGCTTCCACATGAGCGAGACCATGATCAATCCGAGCAAGCTGAATGCCGTAGCTTCCTGGTCGACCTCTGGTCGCAGTGCCGGTGCTGCCTGCGCAAGCGCGCGCTGCAACAGCGCCAGTGCGATATTAGGGATGCCGTTTGCATCCCCGATTTTCCCAACGTGTCTAAAGACTTCACGCAAAGCGGGATTGAGCATCATCGGGTGGTCGCGCATTGTATCGCGCAGAAAGACGAGGCATGCACGCAGCCCAGCCTCCGCGAGGGCGGGATCTGATGCATCGATATGCGGCTCGTATGAAGCCAATGCTGGGCCAGGCCCCAGTCGCCGGAAGGCTTCGCGAGCCAGCGTTTCCTTGTCGCCGAAGTGGCGAAAGAGCGTTACCTCGTTCACGCCGGCCTGTTCGGCCACGGCTCGTGTGGTCGTGCCCTCGTAGCCATGCTCGACAACCAGATCGATGAATGCCCGCAGGATCCGTTCCTGGGTGCGTTCCTTCGGTGTCACTCGCTTCCTGACCTCCTACGCGACATGCAGGTCGTATCCGGAGATCAAATCGTAGCAGCGCTGAAAAATGCGTGCAAGCACTTGCATTACATTTCCATTACGTGAAAGCGGCTTGCTCGTCCGCGCTATACGACCATGCGCTGCCCGCGCCGCGCGTCGTTAGTCGGCCGCGCGCACCATGGTAAGGAACTCGTGCTCGCCGCTGCTGGTGTAGCTGTTAAACACGACCATGCGGCGGAATCCGGCACGCTCGTAGACGCGCATTGCCCGCGCATTGAAGGTGGCGACCGTAAGGCGGAACAGGGTGGGCGTGAATGTGGATCGCGCAAACTCGATCCCTGCCAGCACAAAAGGGAGCCCGAGCCCCTTCCCGGTCAGATCCGGACGCATGCCGAGACCGAGGTCCACGGCGCCCGGCTCCGCATAGGCGCCCGCACGGTGCCCAGCCGGTACGCGTGCCGTTTCGTTGAAGCAAAAGAAGCCGATGAGCCCTCCGTGACCATTGGTCACCCCGTAGTAGGGGCTATCTCGGTTCAGCAGCTCGTCTAGCTCTTCCTGGTCATTGGCGGCGTTATACAGATCATAGGGCGGCGGGTACCTCCAGGCAGTGATGTTTTTCGCCTGGGATTCTGTCAACTTCGCAAAATGCCAGGGCATAGCCCAATCAATCGACATACGGATACTGTTAAGCTATCTATTCTACCGCTGGTTTTCCAAACAAGCATCGTGCTGTTTGCCAGGTTCGTGCCTGGGTGCAGTCGACAGCGCTACCGAATTCGCGGCACAGGTACGTCCCCGGTTGCGCTTGCACTACCTGCCGGCTAGCGGCATTCCAACCAGTTACCTGACGTTACAAAAGGTAGCCGGGCCAATTAGAAACTTGCCGGAATTTGTTTCGAGAACAATACTTAATCATACTTCCCCGACTGGAAAACAGCGTCCCAGGTAACAGTCCCATCCCCGAGTCGTGACGTTACGGTTATCGACGCCCGACTCGACTCTCAACAAATATGAGATCCAATGAAGGAGTGTATGCGGTGGCGGCAACGATTTTCCCAGGTGCAGAATGGTCGACGCTCTATTCTCGCGCGCAAGCGATCGCCCCTGAGGCCTTCCGTAACGATGGCCAGGTACTGAACCTTATCGAGGGTGAGTGGGGACACCCCGGCTTCGGCAAGCACTTCATCTCGCCGCTTGACGGCTCGCAGCTGTGCTTATTCCCGATGATCAATCTGGAGACTGCCAAACGCGCCGCCCACTTTACTGCTCGAGAGCAAGCAGCATGGGCCGCGGTCGACCTTGATGAGCGACGCAGGCGCGTCACCGAGTGCCTGGGCTTGCTCCGTACGCATCGAGAGCTGCTGGCATTGCTGCTGGTGTGGGAAATTGGCAAGCCGTTCGCGCAGGCGCTGGTCAGCGTCGATCGCTGCATCAGCGGCGTCGAATGGTACGTCGAGCAGATCGAGCGCATGGTTGAGGGCCGGCAGCCGCTTGGCCCGATCTCGAACATTGCCTCCTGGAACTACCCGCTGTCCGTGCTGGTCCATGCTCTGCTCGTCCAGATGCTTGCCGGGAATGCGGTGATCGCGAAAACACCGAGTGACGGCGGACTGTGCGCGTTGACCCTTTCGCTCGCCCTGGCTCGCCAGTGCGGGCTACCGGTCTCGCTGGTGAGCGGGTCGGGTGGCCAGCTCAGCGAAGCCCTGGTGCGAAGTGATGATATTGCGTGCTTGGCATTCGTCGGGGGCAAAACGAATGGGCGTGACATCGCGGTCAGCATTTACGACCGCGACAAGCGGTTCATGCTCGAGATGGAGGGCGTCAACGCGTATGGCGTGTGGGGCTTCTCCGATTGGCCCTCGCTGGCAGCGCAGATTAAGAAGGGTTTCGAATACGGGAAGCAGCGTTGCACGGCCTACCCACGCTACGTCGTGCAGCGCGCGCTCTTCCCAAAATTCCTCGCCATGTACCTCCCGGTGCTGGAATCTCTGCGCTTTGGCCACCCTCTCTTGGTCCAGGAAGGCGAAAGCACGGCTCCCGTCCTGGATTACGGGCCGCTCATCAACAGCAAGAAGGTCGAAGAGATGCGGGTGATGTACAGCGAGGCGATCGGGAAGGGCGCGCTAAGTATCTATGAGGGCAAGATAGACGAGTCACGCTTCTTCCCTGGCCAGGATATCTCCGCGTACATCCCGCCGGCCGCGCTGCTCGACGTGCCGCGCAACTGCGAGCTGTACCACATTGAGCCTTTCGGACCGATCGACTCGATCGTGGTGGTGGACCGGCTGGAGGAGCTGATCAACGAGATGAACGTCTCGGGCGGATCCCTCGTGGCCTCGATCGCCTGCGACGACGAGAAAACGGCACAGCGCGTCGCAAGTGAGGTTCGCTCCTATAAGTTCGGCATCAATAAAATCCGCTCCCGTGGCGATCGCGACGAAACCTTCGGCGGCGCCGGTGAGAGCTGGCGCGGCTGCTTCGTGGGCGGCGAGCTGCTCGTGCAGGCCGTCACCAAGGGCGCGGCTGGCGAAAGGTTGTACGGTCACTTCCCGGATTACACCCTGCTGCCTGAGAAGCGGTAAGGCCACCGACACGTAACTCATGAATGGGCACGTGGAGGCAGCTACGCATCGTCCGGTGGCAAGATGTAGTGACGGATCGGCACGCCGTCTTCGATAGTGATCTGCGTTGGTAGCGGCGGCAGGCTTGCAAGCACATCCTCCTGGCCCTCTACCGCCAATGTCTCTTGTGGTTGCAGGATCTCCCAAAGCTCGGCCACCGCGTCCGGACCTACCGTGCCGGGTATGTAGAGATAGCGGTGTGCGAGACCTTCCGCGCGGGCTATCAGCTCGGCCTGGGCGAACACCTCCTGGGCAGCCGGGTCGTCCAGGTATGGAATAACAACCTCAAAAAGCCCAGGCACGCGGATTGTGGGATCGGCCCTGCCACGGTAGAGGAACACGACCGGGCCGCCGGCTGCTGCCTCGCGCGCGGCATGAACCAAGGCGCCAACTTGTGCCATGTTGTCGGGGAGCACGGCCAGCACCGTGGCTGGAGGGCGTGCCGCCCGCCCGTGTCTGAGAAAAACAACCGGATGTCCCTCACGGTGGATGAGGGGAAGCACTGGAGCTTGACCTTGCCGCTGTCTCAATCTGCGGGTGATGAGCGCGACCGTGAGTCCAATCAGCGTTAATCCTCCGCCAAAGAGCGTGGCAAGCGGCTTGGCGACGAGGTTGATGGCCCAGGCCAAGGTCACCAGTATGGTGGTGAGGACGCCAATCGCAAAACCGACCTTGCCGACCCTATGGGGCGGTGGCGCGGTCGATTCCGGCTCCAGGCGCTTCTTGGCGCCGGCGGTAGTCGGGTGCAGCTCGTGCCAGCGCACGAAGTCCAGTGACAGGCAGGTGAGACTAAAGGCGCCCAGCAGGCCAAACGCGTAAAGGTCGCCCAGCACGGTAACACTGCCCCGGGAGGCCACGAGCACCAGCACGGGGACGCTGACCGCGGTCAAAATTGCCCAGTGCGGTGTATTGCGCCAGCGGTTACGTTGTTCCAGCAGCCGGGGTAGGAAGCCCCAACGGGACAGGGCTATAAACACGTGGTAGCTACCGATGAGCGCGGTATTACTGGCAAATACGAGGAGCAGCGCCGCACTCATTGCTACCTCAATCTCAAAGGGACGGCCAACTACGTATCCGGCGAGCAACGAGATGAACTGGTTCGGGTCTGTGCTTTTCGTTATCGGCAGGAGCGTTGTCGACCACAGGGTGAGCAGCGGGCTCGTCACGACCATGGTCGCGACGACGGCGCGCATGGCGAGCCTGACCACACGCTTGCGCGGCTCGGCCATCACCGGGGACAGCTGTGAAATGCTCTCAAGTCCGGAGAAGGCCAGGAAAGCGCCGGCATACCCGATAAGCACTCTAGCCGGTGTCAGGTGCGGCCCATTGAACACGCGCGGAAGGTCGGCCAGCAACTGGGCCGGTCCCACGCGCACGATCACTGCCAGTACTACGCCAATCTGGCTCGCCGCCGCGAGAACGGCAAACGTGGCGTTGACCCTGGCACTGGCGCCAATCCCAATCAGGTTGATCACCCCCAGCCCCAGCAGCGCGCCAATGGTAATAGGCAGCACGGCCGGGACGAGGGCCGGCGCCGCGTTGCTGAAATAGATGATCCCGGAGAGGCCGCTTATCGCGGACGTGAGGAAGTAATCCACCAATATGAACATGCCGCCAACCAGGCCGGCGATGGGATGCAGCGCATGCGACGCGACGGTTACCACTCCGCCACCTTCGGGGTAGCGAACGGTGACCTCCGCGTACTTGAAGGTGAGCAACACGAAGACCAGCAGCGTCATGGTGACGAAGAGTGCCGCGTGCTGGCCCACGCCGGGCTGATTAAAGAGAATGCCGGGGGTGTAATAGACTGAGGTGCCGATATCGGCGAAGACGACTCCCCAGCAGAGAAACGGTCCGAGCCGCTCCTTGGTACGCGCGGCCTCGCTGCTCGCCTCGGGCGGCGTATTTCCCTCTCCGCCTTGCTGGTCCGTGGCGCTCATTGGCAGCCTACAGCACGTGTTCCCAGTCTGCCGGCATCGTGTGCGCCCACGTCCATTCCAAACGGCTTGGTCCCTGCCATTATCTCTGCATAGTACGGTACGTATCGTTATGGATCTGAACCGCGCAATCGGTATCTCCGCGCGGTGCTGTTACGACGACCGTTTGACAGCTCAGCTGGCCATGCTACTGGGGCTAGGCCAGTTTGCTTGTGTTCGCCAATCAAATTACTGAGCCTGGTATACGGCAATGTATGTAAAGTAGAAGCTGGGGTAACGTGGTATTCGCCACCGAGCCGGCTTTCTAACCACAAAGTAATGCGTCCGAAAGGACTTGTAAGTATACTGGCGCAAAAGCGACATTATCGGCGAGAAATAGGGCTAAACAGCCCTCATATTGCATGGCATGGTGTTGTGTCGCATCCCCTATGCCCGGGGCTAGGACAGCGTCAGACAGAAGGAGCGTTTGATGGAAGCGACTCAAGTTCAAACTCGAGATCACATCCACCATTCCTACTCGTTTGGTCAGCGCGCGGCGGACCGCATCGCCAATGGCATGGGCTCATGGACCTTTATCATCGTTCAAAGCGTGTTTGTCGTCGGGTGGGTAGCGCTAAACCTGGTCGCCTATTTCCGTCATTGGGATGCGTATCCCTTTATCCTGCTTAACCTGCTCTTCTCCTCGCAGGCTGCCTACGACGCGCCGATCATCATGATGAGCCAGAATCGGCAGGCACAGAAAGACCATCTACGCGACGATCATGAGGCCAAAGAGGTTGAGATTCTGTTCAAGATTAACCAGCAACAGCTCGAGATATTGCACCTGCTGCGCCGGAACATGTGCCCCGATGAGCCAGTGGAAACGAGCCTGGATCCTGAGATTCGGGCTCTGAGCGCAGAGCTCCAGGATGAGGCGGTTGAGCTCGAGCAGGTAACCAAGGCATAAGATAATTTGAACCTGTGGACTTTGGCCCGCATTCCGTGTATGATTGGACGCAGTAACTGCGGGTACCGCAAGCACCTTTAACAATAGAATACGACGCTCTTATCCAGAGAGGTGGAGGGACCGGCCCTGTGAAGCCTCGGCAACCGGCGTTGCACATCGCAACGAAAGGGTGCCAAATCCGGCAGAGCAATTCTGGAAGATGAGAGACGCGTATGCCGCCTAGCTGGCTATGCCCCCTTATCCTCCGTTCTTAGTTGAATGGAGGATTTTTTGTACCCAGTTGCGAAGTATGCCCCTCATGGACCATTCCCATGAGGGGCATTTTTATTTGGTTGGCAGCGGGTCATCCCAGGCACAAGGCCACGGACTCGCATGCTCCGAGCACCCGGATCACCGTATCGGCTGTCCACGCCGATGTGTTTTTCATTGACATTAGCGGCTTCGCTCCACGAAGCCGATGCGCGTAAGACTACGGAGGTAGAAGGAATGATCCAGTATCAGCAACCTCGCCTTGCCGGCCAGGACCCTGCCGTTTTGTACCCGCGGCTGGTAGACGATAACCACCACGCACCGCACCCGCGCCTGGTCGGTGAGGATCAGGAAATTCCGCTCGTGACTGGCGAATCGCGGCGACATGTCAACTTCGACTACGCGGCGAGCGCGCCGCCTCTCGTCGAGGTGGCGGAGGCGGTAACCGCGCTGCTACCGTTTTACAGCAGCGTCCATCGCGGGGCCGGTTACAAGTCCCAAGTCTCAACGCGGGCGTACGAGAGTGCCCGTAAATCGGTGCACGCCTTCTTTGGCGCCCGGCCCGACGACACACTTATCTTTACGCGGCACACAACCGATGCGCTCAATCTGTTGGCCACCTGCTTGCCCGACGGCGCCAGGGTATTGGCCACCGCGGTTGAGCATCACGCCAATTTGCTGCCGTGGCGGCGTGGGCGTGTCGACTATGTGCCCGTCCCGGCCGGTCCCTCCGAGCTGTTGCAGTCGCTTGAGGCTGCCCTGGCACAGGCGGACGGCACGATCGCGCTGGTCGCGGTGACGGGCGCCTCGAATGTAACCGGCGAGATCTGGCCGCTTGCCGAGATCGCTACGTTGGCCCACCAGTACGGCGCGCGGGTGTTGGTCGATGCGGCCCAGCTCGCTCCCCATGCGCCAATCGACATCGCAGCGCTCGACCTGGATTACCTCGCCATGTCGGGCCATAAGCTCTATGCCCCTTTCGGCATCGGGGTACTCATCGGACGACCGGACTGGCTGGCACAGGCCTCGCCGATGGTGCACGGTGGCGGGGCGGTGGAGTCCGTGACGCTCGACGACGTGGTGTGGCGAGGTTTGCCTGAGCGACACGAAGCGGGCACGCCCAATCTGGTTGGCGCCGTGGCGCTTGGCGTAGCCTGTCAAACCTTGCTGGCTTTTGGCATGGACAAGCTGGCGGCCGAGGAAGCTGAGCTGTACGAACACGCCTGGGCGCGCCTCTCTGCCATCAGCGGCTTGTCGCTCTACACGGTGTGGGACCAGACGCATCCCCATATCGGCGTCCTGACCTTCAATCTCGAGGGGTACGATCACGGCAAGCTGGCCACGATACTCAGTGCCGAGTACGGCATCAGCGTCCGTTCCGGCAGCTTCTGCGCGCACCCGCTTGTGCAGCATCTCCTGCGGATCGACGACAGCGAGGCCAACATTGGCTGCGACCCCGTGCCGAACGACACTCAGGACCGCCCACTAGGCGCGGTCCGGCTCAGCATAGGGTTGGGTACCACTCGCGACGATGTCGACTACGTGGCAGATGCCTTGTTGGAGTTAGCCGAAAACGGGCCGCGGTGGCAGTATGGCCAAAGCCCGGACACCGGCGAGTACAGGCCCGTTCCGGAAACGCGTGTGTGGCCCGCGCCGTTTTGATAGCTCAGCGATTCGCAGCAGCTTGAGCGTGGGTTTTGGCGCCGCGGCGCATTGCGTGCCGGCGCCAAGTAGTTTACGCGATCGGCATTACAGACAGCAGCGCGATGCCTTCAGCTGTCTGCACCTTGACAGCGTTCTCAAATCGCTCAAGCACGGTGCCCGGTTCGGCGCGTGGCGGCGCATCGGGCAAGTTCGCCAGGCCATCGACCAAATATTCACGTCCACCGATCACCGCTTTCGCCTGCGGAGTCACTAGATTCAGCGCCGCTACCCGTAGCTTGAGCACAGCAGCGGGGACGTTCCAGTCCAGCCACATGTCCTCGTCCGTGAACGAGGCGGCGTATGAGGCTTGGGACGAATCTTGGGGCGTGCCGGGCTCATCGGCCAGCGCACGTGGGACACCCTCATCAAGGGCTTTCACAATCAGTCCCTCCCACGTCTCCAGAACGCTTTGCTGCGAGACATCGCCCGGCATCGGCGCCACCTGGCGGCTCAGTATCGGGCCCGTGTCGAAATCGGCTTCGGTGCGGTGCAGCGTGGCGCCAAGCAGCGGCTCGCCGTTGTACACCATCCGCGCCGGGTTGGGGCCCCGATAGGCGGGCAGCGGAGCCGGATGAAGGTTCACGGCGCCGTGCCGCGGCAGCGCGAGAACTTCGGGCGGGATGCGGTAGGGAAAGGTGAACGACAGGATCAGATCGGGATCTAGTGCGGCGATCATAGGTGCGATGCGCCGCATTCCCGTTGTGACGAGGATGTCTTGGTCTGGCGGCGTCTCCGCAATGATGTCCCGGTACATGACGTTCCGTGCTCGCGCTGGCCCCGGCGTCGTGACGATCAAACGAAACGTGAAGCCGCTGCGTTCCGCCCAGGCTCGCAAGAGGCGATAGGCATTTGGCTCAACGCAATAGAGCACGATACGCGGACCGGCGGGCTGCTTGGCGCCATTCGGAGTGACCACGAAACTCATTATCTAGGCGAAGGGGTGTTGGCGTTGTGCCGTAGCGTCTGGCCTTCGTCGCTTTGCATCATACCCTATCGCCTTAGCTGCATTGGTGCTCAGGTACGCTTATGTTGGTTGCTTGCGCCTGTCCATGCATCGCTCGCTCACTCGCTAGCGTGCTCAACCTCGAGTATACGCGGAGAATCGTCCGATGTGGCACCCAGAATCCGTGCGCGCGTAAAACTGTTAGCCAGTCCATATGATGGGCGCTCTCTGATACGGCATACTAATGATGCCTCGTTGCGGTGTGGTAAAGGCTGGGTTTAGGAGTTGCTTGAATGCCGTCGCAAGCGGATGCTGTGGTAATTGGCGCTGGTGCGTTGGGGCTCAGTACCGCCTACCACCTGGCGAGCATGGGACTGCGCGAGGTGGTGGTGCTCGATCGATTCGCCCCCGGTTCCCAGGCGTCACCTCGGGCGGCGGGTCTGTTCAAACAGATCCAGACAGACATTACGCGCACCCGGCTTGCCGCGCTGAGCATCCAGAAGGTGACGAACTTCGCAGCGGAAACCGGCGTCGATCTGCCGGTACAGCGATCCGGCAGCATTCTGGCGGCGCGCACCCAGAAGTACGCGGAGATTGTGCGCGCAGAGGCGGCGCAGGCGCGGGCTTGGGGCGTCGATCTCGCATTGCTGGATTCGGATGAGGCACACAGGCTGATGCCGTACCTTGAGGCGGGCACGACCGCCGCTGCCTGCTACACCCCTGGTGACGTGTATATCGAAGAGCCGGCCAGCCTGCTCATGGCCTATCTGCAAGCAGGCGCTAAGCTTGGCGTTACCGTGCTCGGCAATACGCCGGTCACCGGTATTCGCGTGAAGAACGGCGAGGTAGTCGGGGCGCTGACCTCGGAGGGCAGCATCGCCACGCCTATCGTGGTAGACGCGGCCGGCGCCTGGGCGCGGCAAGTGGGCAGCTTGGCGGACGCGCAGGTGATAGTGGCGCCGATACGGCACCAGCTCTACATCACCGATCCGATACTCGGTGTTGAGCCAACGTATCCCATCCTCAGGTCTATCGACACGGCAGTGTACATCCGGCCGGCTCGCGGCGGCCTGATGTTCGGCGCTTTCGAGAAAGATCCGCTGCCGCTCGACCCCAGGGAACGGGGCTCGAGCTTTTCCATGGACGATGTGCCGTTGGAGCTCGCCGTGCTCGAGAGGCTAACGGAGTCGATTGCGGATCAGGTGCCCGCGCTGCATGGCGCGACGGTCAACGAGCACCGCGGCGGTTTGTTCACTATGACATCCGATGGGCAGTTTATCGTCGGTCCGCAGCCTGGCATTGCCGGCCTTTGGAGCGCGACGGGCTGCAATGGCAGCGGCTTTTCGCTTTCGCCGGGCATCGGCCAGGTGTTGGCGGAGTGGATCGTTACCGGCGCGGCGTCCATGGACCTATCCGCCTTGGCGCCGGGCCGCTTCGCACGAGTCCATGATGAGGACTGGCTTCGCGAAGCGGCAGTCTGGCAGTACAGCCATTATTACGAGCGCGACGAACCACCGGTCTGAGCGTGACGCGGGTATCTGGAGTCGGGGCTGTGACGAAGCTCAGCGGACAGACTCTTCCTTAGTCTGGTCGCCTAAGCGGCTCACCAACTCAGCGAGAAGCGCTGACGCTTTGTCCAATCGGGCTTCCTGCTCGGCCAAGCGCTCTGTCAGATAACTAATCGTAGATTTCTGTTCTTCAAGGAGCGCCACCAACGCTGCTACCTTAGGTGCGACGCCCGGCTGCTTTCGGCTCCCACCCCGCTGCCGCTTGCGTCCCGCTTTCACCAGCGTGGCGCCGGAAGTGCGCTGGACTTGCCAGCGCTCGATTTCCTCAGGCTGGAACACAAGTTGCGGTCCGCGCAAGCCCAGCACGTAGCGCATCGGCAACTGGCCGGCATGAACTGCTCGCCGAACGGTCTTCACGGATCGACCCGCGATACGGGCCACGTCCTGCACGGTTAAGTCATTTGGGCACGCGTCAACAATCTCCATACCGCATATAGTAATGCGAATCCATGCGCGTTGTATAGGGTAGACGGCCCATATCCGCGGCATTTTTGCAGGGAAATTTCGCGAACATACGATTTCGGCGTCTTTACCCTGCCGGCGCGACGCCATTGCCTCAAATGAATCGCTGAAACGATAAAAGATCCTGATCAAGGTGAGGGTGACCTGCCGTCAGATTATGACAAGCGTCTAGCCTTCGTAGCAGTGTAACCAGGGTATCCGCGGCAACCGGCTTGTACAGAATCAGACAGTCGTGCTCTTCCAAGAAGGCGTGGTGTTTGGCACGATCCTGCAAGCTCTCGCAGTAGATGATGATTGGCAGCGCATGAAGATCCGGATTCAGCCCTGCCCGTTCGACGATCGTCCATCCGTTGGCAGGATAGTCCAGTGCCAGGTCAAGTACGATGGCGTCGGGCCGTAGGTCACAGAGACGACCGTAGCTTGCCTGGCCTTCCGGCAGGTGCGATAGCTCGTACCCGGCCTCTTTAAGGTGCCGACTCGTATCCGCCGGCACCGGCAACCCCTGTGTAACAACCGCTATGTTCCTCATGGCATCTCTTCAGTCCACGCGCTGTCGGCATTATCTTTCGTCCGGGGAGCGCGGCGATGCGCCGTAGCTTTCGGCCGAACCTGCCGCTGCACCTCTGCCTGGAGGGCAATTAGGGCGGTGGAGCATTGCTCAATCTGCAGCCCGGCTTGGTTGAGCAAGCGGCGCACTTGGGTCTTGATGCCGGATTGCTGCAAGAAGAATTGGTTTGCCAGTGTAGCGCTGGGTGTACTGGCTCCGGACGTTTGGGCCACCGGATGCTCGCACTGTACGATGGCGTCCTGAATCGATGTGCAAACCGCGTCGTACTGGTCGAGCAACATTTGTACGCGCAGCAGGCAAACACGCGTCATACGCAGTTCGGCCTGAAGATTGGCTGCAGTCCCGTGCAACCGCTCGGCTTTAGACATAACAATCCCCTCCGGCTCGCGCCGGCCATTCCTGTCTTGCATTTCCGATGTGGGTTGCGATAGTAGAGGCTACCGCCGGCCTTCGAGGACTGTCGCGGATGTCGGCACCGTCACGCCCGCGACTCGGGATTACCGAACGTTGTCACCCTTGGCGATGAGGTCTCGGAGCTGCTGTCGCAGCCTGCTCAATAGCGGCGCGTCAAAACCAGATGGGCCCCATCGCCGATTCTTTTGATGTGTGTCGTCACATCTCACCACTACACCCCCCTGTCTCCACACTCAACAGTTTATGGGGCAAGTATGTACTATGGCATAAATGGGCATAAACATGTATAAATATTACGCTGCCTAGAGGATAAACCTATTGAGATACTTGCGCGGTCGCACGAGACGTTCTGCGAGGTGGATCCAAGCCGCATAACCGCGAAAGAATACGACGAGTGGGGGCGTGGATCAGGCGCGCGCTGTATGCTGCTCCACCATGGGCACGAAACGGTACCCGCTGTTCCATACAGTCTGGATGTAGCGCTGTTGTTCGGCGTCATCTCCTAGCTTTTGCCGGAGGCGCCCGATGAACACACGCACGTACTCAACCTGGCCAACATAGGCGGAGCCCCACACCTCGCGGAGCAGATACGCGACCGGCAGGGCGGTGCCGGCATGACGCATCAGCACTTCCAAGAGGCGAAACTCAGTGGTAGTCAGGGTTACCGGCGATCCGGCGACGGTTACGGCGTGCATGACCGGGTCAAGCGTTACTCCATCAATATGCAGCTGCCTGCTGTTCTGCATGGAGGAGCCCTGTGCTCGGCGTACCAGGGCGCGTAAACGCGCCAGGAGCTCGAGGTGGTCGAACGGCTTCGTCAAGTAATCATCCGCTCCGAGATCGAGCGCCCGTACTTTGTCGAGGGTGCTGTCGCGGACGGTCAGAATCATGACCGGCACACGGGAGGTCTCACGGATGCGTTGGCACACGGTGAAACCGTCGGGAGGTGGCATTTGCACGTCTAGCACTACAAGATCGGGCATTGTCTCCTGAAACATCTGTAACGCTTGCGTTCCGGTTGTGGCCACTTGCACCCTGCAATCCGGCCAGGTCATCCGAGCGCCTACGGAAACGATCGTGGCAATTGATGGCTCGTCCTCGGCAATGAGTATGGTAAAGCTCACGCTGATTCCTCCATAACCGCTTGCGGCAGCGCTACGTGAAACGCCGCACCCCCATCCGTGGGCTGTTCCACCCACACGCGACCGCCGTGGAGTTCGACTATAGCACGCACGATGCCCAAGCCGAGGCCCGAGCCATGAAGCGTGGAACCAAACTGTTTAAACCGGTCGAAGACATCCTCGAGACGGGCAGGAGAAATGCCCGGGCCAAAGTCACGCACAATCAGGCGGACCTCACCTTCTAGAATATTGCCGGTGACCTGAAGCCTGGTGCCGGGTGGCGTGTGACGATTGGCATTCGCCAGGAGATTTATCACAACTTGTCCAAGGCGTCGAGCATCCCCGGTTACCGGCAGGGGCGTGGGGAGCAGAATTTCCAGGGGCTGCCGCTTCCCATTGACGAGCGTCTGGATTTCAGAGAGCGAATTCGCCACGACTGTGCGCAAGTCAACGTGGCTGCGCTCGAGTTGCATGACGCCAGAACGCAGTTGGTTGGCTGCTAGCAGATCTTCGATCTGCAAGCGCAGGCGCTCGGCATTATGCGAGACAACCCGCATCAACTCGTGCTCATCGTCGGTAAGGCTCTCTCCGATACTGGTTCGCAGCAACCCCAGCCCGGCTTGGAGCGATGTAAGCGGCGTCTGGAGCTCGTGAGAAACCATGGCAAAGAACTCTTCCTGGAGCTGGCGAAGGCTGCGTTCGGTGATGTCTCGGATCACGAGCACACTCCAACGTTCCGCGCCGCCGCTGTGGATAGGTTGCCCACTTGCTTCATACCAGTGGCGCGCACCGTCAGGCTCGGTGTGTGTAAATTGCATGGCAAAAGTTTCGCCCCTGGCGGCACGTGCGCATGGCCTGGAATCGGCTGGAAGAGGGTTGCCGCTGGCGTCCTCCATTGGGAATGCTGGGTCTCCGCCAAAGATCCGTAGCGTTGCCGCGTTTTTGAGCAGGATTCGGCCCTTCGGATCGACCAACAGCACCGCATCGTCCATGCTCCCGAGAATGGCGGTGAGGCGGGTCTGCTCGTCAAAGCTGGCGCTGCGCTGCCCCTCGAGCTCGGTGGCCTGGCGTTGCAGCTCCTGACTTCGAGCCTCGAGGTCCTCATTCGTTGCATTGAGCTCTTCAACAGTCGCTTGCAATTCCTCGTTGACTGTCTCTAGTTCTTCGTTCGTGGCCTGAAGCTCTTCATTGAGCGTCTCGACCTCCGCGGTAGTTGCCTGCAGCTCCTCACCTGTGAGCTGGAATTCCTCATTGGCGCTACGAAGATTAAGATTGGTTGATGTCAGAAGTTCGTTCGCCTCGATCAATGAGGCGTTATCAGCCGCCAACTGGTGCAGCCGCGCCTGCTGGCGGAGGCACTCGCTACGCAGCTCGATGATCTCCTGCTCCTGTCGCGCAACAATATCCTGCTGTTCTTGTTCCCGGTGTGCCGTGTCCGCGGTACGCTGCTGCCGCTGGTGCACCAGCGCTGCTTCCGCGGCCTGCCGCCGCACTTCGAGCGCGGTGACATCGGAGACAACGATCACAACGGTCGGGTCCAACGTGTCGCTGCCCTGGATAAGGGAGGTCCACGGGGAGCAAGTCAACTGCAAATAGCAGTGGTTTCCGTCGGTCGCATACATGATCTGAAGCGCATCTATTGTCGAAGGGCCTTGCTTCGCGATCACTTGGTCTATCGTCTGCCGGAGATTGTCTGCTGGAAGATGTTCGATGAGGTGCAGCAGATCTTCACCTAAGGCCGGGCTGTGTACGCCCAGGGAGCGCCTGGCCATGCTGTTGATGAGCTGAATGTCATACCGCTGGTCGACGACGACCACTCCGACCGGTAGATCGTGCAGAAGGCGCCTCGCCGATTCCGCCGTGGCCCGTGCCGAGGCCGCTTCCCCGCTGTCGCGACCGACTGGCGCCTGGCGCCCAGGGACTGGGGCACGTTCGATGCGCAGTAGCCCGGCATCCCAGCCAAGCACGGCAGGGATCAGCAAGCGTTCGCCGTGCCTGCGATAGACCTTGAGGTGTTGGTACACCGGCATAAAGTATGTGGCGAGAGGGCTTGTCGATTCGGCCTTCCCAAGGACGAGATACCCGCCGTCGCGCAAAGAGAACGCGAAAAGCTGGAGGGCACGAGTCTGTAACTCGTGGGTGAAGTACATCAGCACATTCCGGCAAAGGCAGAGATCGATCTGCGGGAACGGCGCCCGCCGGCCAAGGTCGTGTTGCCCGAACACCACCATGTTGCGGACTCGCTTGTGTACCTCGTAATTCCCATTTACCAGGGTAAAGTACCGCGCAATGATGTCAGCCGGCAGTCCGGCCAGGGCCGACGGCGGGTAGATACCGTGTCGGGCGAAATCAATTGCGGCGTTATCGAGGTCCGTGGCGAAAATGCGGACAGTAAAATACTCCAGCGCATCTCCGAGCACTTCAGCCACGAGGATCGCCAGCGAATATGCCTCTTCGCCGGTTGCACAACCTGCGGACCAAATTCGAAGCACGTTTCCACGGACGCGGCCGGCCTCCACAAGCTCGGGCAAGACCTGGCTGAAAAGAGTGATAAATAGATCTGCATCTCGGTTAAACTCGGTCACTTTGAAC
>JAQBPC010000226.1 GCA_028287725.1 Chloroflexota bacterium
GGTCATCGCCCTTTGCCGCGCGCTGGCGTGGGAGCTCGCCCCATATCACATACGCGTCAACTCCATCAGTCCAGGCTCGGTCGACACGCCAATGCTGCGCGGCGACATCACCATAGAGTCCGACCGCACGGGCCTGCCGTGGGAGGCCGTAAAAGTGAAGCGCGAGGCTGAGCAGGCCTTTGGCCGCTGGGCGGATCCGGCCGAGATTGCCGCCACGATCTACTTCATAGCAAACGAAGGCGCGTCATTCGTCACCGGGGCCGATCTGCTCGTCGATTGTGGCTGGGTCGCGAAGTAATGTCTCTCGCGAATTTCCCGGTCACCGCTGAGCCATCATGCGCACGGATGAACGTTCGGTGTCCGGAGCTAAGTATGTGGCCAAAGAGATCTGGCAACTACGCCGTTCACGGCGGTGTACCCGCGCCTGGAAGCCACGCCCCTTCAGGGCGTGGAGGCTCATAGTCCTCGCCAAGGGGGTACCCAGCCCGAAGGGAAGGGTCATGCTTCAGCCCGCCTCCGTTTCAGGTTTCAATGGCGACTAGTCAGGTAAATTCGGCGGCTTTTGTAAGGAATGAACAGTCCGCCGTTGGCGAACGCCTATTACGCCGGTGGTGCGATCTGTGCGTTTTCGACCGTGGATATATCGGTTCTCCGCGATCGGCTTGGACCTTAAGCTTCGAACAAGGCTACACTACCCGCGGCGAATCCCAGATGCTCAGCCTGCCTGCACCCATACGAAGGAGGAACATGCAGCAAGACGACGCGTGGGTGTACGGACCAACCGGCCTTCCCGTTGAGAAACATCCGATCCATACCGAGCCGACACGTGTCATGGCGCCGGTGCCCCTGCCGGTCAAACGCCGGCGCCGGCGATGGATATTCATCCGCTTCGGCATTGCACTCCTGGTGCTGTTCTTGCTGTGTCTCGGGGCAGGCATTGCTTTTTGGTTTTATCCGCCCGCGCTTGGCTGGGTAAGCCAGCCCTTCCTGCCGGCGTCGTCGAACGCCGTCCCCTGGAATAGTTCAGACGCGATCAATATTCTGGCGTTGGGCGAGGATCAAAGGTACCTAGGTCAAAAGACGCACTCCGACACGATCATCGTCATCTCAATCAATCCCAGTAGCGGAAAAGTGCGGCTAGTCTCCATCCCGCGCGATCTGGCGGTCAGTGTGCCCGGCTATGGCGAGCGGAGCAAAATCAATGAGGGGAACTATCTTGGTGGGCCTCGTTACGAGGCGTACACGATCGAGCACGCCCTGGGGATCCCCATCAACTATTACCTGGTGCTGCGATTCCAGTCCTTCAAGCAAGTGATTGACGCCATGGGCGGTGTCAACATCAATGTTGACCAAAAGATTAACGACCTCACGTATCCCGCGCTTCAGGGAAACGGGTACGCGCCGCTCGTGCTCAACCCTGGCTTGCAGCACATGGATGGAGCCACTGCCCTTGCCTATATGCGGGAACGGCACGCCTATATCACGCAAGACGACGCACGGGTGCAGCATCAGCAGCAGCTCATCGCCGCCCTGAAATCGCAGGCATTGAGCGTCAGTACGCTGTTTCGGCTGCCTTCGGTCTTTTCCTCGTTGCGCGACGCGTTTCAGACCAACTTGCCTGCGAACATGCTGCCGGTGGTCTTCCTCGATATGGCACGGAGCGGCGCCATGGACCACGTCTACTTCAACCAAACCAACGGCATGGTGGTCAACTGCATTGGATATGACAATGGCGCGGACCTCTGCCCAACCGACGTCTTTTTTCCGAAGGTCACTGATACCTTCCACAACCAGCCGCTCGCGGACGAGCACGCCACGGTCTGGGTGCAGAACGGCAGCAACTTGACTGGTGAGGCCGCGGCGGTTGCCCAGACTCTGGGCACCTGCCACTTCAATGTGGTGGGCAGTGGCAACGCGGACAACAACAATCACGCGAACACGGCGGTGATCATCAATAGCGCTCAGCCCGCGGCGCCCTATACTGCTCGTCTCTTGCAGCAGATGTTTGGGGCACAGCTGCTCACCAAATCCATGCCAGATGTGCATGCGCAGGTTGTGCTGCAGCTAGGGAACGACGTGCCGCAGGTGCAATAGCCACGAACCAGAGATGGTTCATGCCAGCTCGAGCAGGCCGGCGACTTGTGCATGCGGGTCCGCGCCGCTTATCTTGTAGGCCATGAATAGAAGAGCTCTCAACCTCCTCGGTGCCGCCCTGGTTGTTGCCTCTCTCTTGTGGCTTGTATTTACTGCCCCGTTCAAGTCGCCTGCCGACCCGCGACTGGGGTCGTGGATATCGCCGGCATCGGCGACGCGCTGACCGATGGTAACGAGTGGCGCGGCAATTGCCCCCGCGTCGCCGTCCCCGTCACGCTATCCACTTGCGCTGGCCTATTGCAGCGTTGCGTTTTTAGCCGGACTGTTTTGGACCAGCGCCGGCTTGCCGCTGGCGGTCCTGACGGTGCCGGCAGTTACGGTTTCGCTGCTTTTGCTGCCTGCCGGTCGGTGGCAGCTTGCGCTGCTGGTGCTAGCCTGCGGAGTAGCAACCTTCCTTGGCGCCTGGCGCTCCGAGGCAACGCGGTACCACGATGGGCCCGGCAAGATTGCGCATTACATTGGGCGATCCGCGGTCCTGGTCGCCGTGGTCGACGGCGAGCCACAGCCTGGCGGTCACGGGGAGAATTTTCAGGTCAACGTCGAGTCAGCACAGATTTCAGGTCACCCCATACATGCCTTTGGCCAGGTTCTCGTGCATTACACCGGTGCTCAGCACGTCGAGTACGGCGACCGTCTCACCCTCACCGGTCGGCTGCTGCAGCCATTCAGCGCGCCGGGTTTCGACTATCGGGCCTACCTGGCCCGTCGCGGCGTCTTTGCCACGATCGATTTCCCCTTGCTGCGGATCGACGCTCGCGGGGTAGGCAATCCGATCCAGGGGTTCGCATTACATCTTCGCGATATCCTGCGACATACAATCGACGGGATGCTGCCGCACGACGAGGCGGCCCTATTAATCGGGATCTTGCTCGGAGCACCTACCAAGAGTTTGGGGACGCTTACCGCGCTGTTCGTCAGCACCGGCATGATCCACATCGTGGCCATCTCCGGCCTCAAAGTAGCCCTGGTGGCAGGCGTGTTGAGCGGGCTCTGCGCGCGCCTACCGGCCCGCATACGCTGGGCTCCCGCACTGGTGGGCGTCTGCCTCTACACGCTGGTCTGAGAGCCACAAACCGTTACTTTGCGGTGTCCCGCTGTCGAGGCAGGGCAGGATGCCGCGTATCTGGATGTGGTCAGGATAGGCTACGATCTCCGTTATGAGCGTGCGCACGACCT
>JAQBPC010000261.1 GCA_028287725.1 Chloroflexota bacterium
GGCAAGCGTCCGGATCAGCCGGCGTGTCACGACGCCGTAACCATAGTCTGAGATGATCACCGCGTCGTGCCGCGGCATCAGCGCGAGCAGGCGGTCACGAAGCTCGCGCTCGAGACCAGGCTCCAACGGCTGCGTGCTGCCTTGATCGATACGGAGCAGCATGTGGCCGCCGGCGCTGATGCGGCGCTTGGCCAGGGTTCGGCGCGTGGTCGCGGCAAGCAGGTGTTCGGTAGCAATGCCTCCCGCCTGCAGCAGCGCACGGAGACACGCACCATCCGCGTCCGCGCCGGCCACCGAGAGAAAGGTTACCTCGCCGCCCAATGCATGCACGTTCATGGCGGTGTTCGCGGCAGCGCCCGGCGCGTGCGAGCAGCCTTCTGCGGCCACTATCGGCACGGGTGCTTCGCGGCAGAGTCGGGACGCGCTCCCTTCGATGTAGGAGTCCAGCATGGCCTCGCCGACTACCAGCACGCGGCAGCCGGCGAATGCCGCGAGTCGCTCGTGCTGACCGCAGGTCATGGCAGCCCTACACGAGGGCTACCGGCGCAACTCGGCGTACCGCGCGCGCTCATGCGACATGCCTGCCCGCGCCGCCTCATGGCCACGATGTCTCGCGCATCGGTATCACCAGAATCTCGGGGATCACGGTTTCCTCCGGCCCGGACAGGACGAACAGGATCGTTTCCGCGACATTGCGCGGATCTTGCAGGGCGCTGGGGTCGATATCCGAGAAGCGATCGAGGAGGAACGGGGTGCGCATGCCGCCGTTGATCACGGCGGTGACTTTGATGTTCTGCGCGCGCCCTTCCACGTGGAGGGCGTAGGTAAAGCCCAACAGCCCCCACTTGCTGGCGTGGTACGCCGCGGCATTTGCCCAGGCACGCTTCGCCGCCGTCGACACCACGTTGACGATATGGCCGCGCCCTTGGGCACGCATCGCAGATAGCGCGTACTTCGACATCAGAAATGGGCCACGAAGGTTCACGGCCAGGATATGATCCCAGTCGCCGCTGGTTAGCTCCGCGATGGGCTGGGTAACGTCCACGCCCGCGCAGTTGATCAGAAAGTCGAGCCGGCCAAAACGGGCGATGACCGCATCTATCGCATCTGCCGCCTGCGCCTCATCGGTAATGTCAAGACCAAGCCCCACCGCCTCCCGATCCGCCGCCACCAGCGAGCGGGCGATAGCCTCGGCCGCCGCCTCGCGGATGTCGGCGACGGCGACGGTGATCCCGGCATCGGCCAGCACGTAGCACAAGACCTCGCCCAGCCCGCCGCCACCGCCGGTCACCAGCGCTACCGCATCAGAAGGCGTGTTCATGCATAGCTCCATTCCCATCGTCAGTATCAGTAAGCGGGCGGTGGGCAGCCCGAGCACCGGTCCCCCTGCGCACCGGTTGTGCAACTGCCACCGTGGCCGCGTCTCCCCGCTGCTCCGGCCAAGCCGTCACGAGCCGCTGCTCAACCAGCTCGCAGAGGAGGTGACTCACCACGAGCTGCACTGCCTGGATATGCTGCGTATCATTGCTGGGGACGATGATCGCGATCTCGGCCAGCCCCTGCACGTCGCCGCCGTCGCGGCCGAGCAGCGCCACACAGTGGAGACCACGCCGGCGTGCTACGTCGAACGCCCGGACCAGGTTCTGAGAGCTGCCACTGGTGCTGATCCCCAGCAAAACATCGCCGGGCCTGCCGAAGGCCTCAACTTGCCGGGCAAAGACTTCGTCGTAGCCGACATCGTTGGCCCAGGCGGTAAGCGTCGCGGCGTTCGCAGTCAGCGCCATGGCGGGGAGGGCCGCGCGATTGTGTGCCTTGAACCGCCCAACCAGCTCGGCGGCAAGATGTTGAGCATCGGCCGCGCTGCCACCGTTCCCACAGATCAACAGCATCCCACCACGCGCAAAGCACTGGCTCAGCACGGTTGCGGCTTCGAGGATGCGGGGTTGCAGCCGTCGCCGTGCCTTCTGCAGCGTCTCCTGGGCGCAGGCAAAGCCGCGCTCCATCGTGGAGTACGCCTCCTCTGCCGAACTATCGGCGCCGGCGGCAAGCATCCGGTCGTACAGCGCCGCTACCTCGCCGGCGATACGCTGCCAGGTATAGAGCTCGTTGGCGCGCTTGATCGCCTGCCGGCCCATGGCGGACAGCAGGGCCGGGTGGCTGCAAAGGTACGCCAGCCGTTCGGCGAGCGCCTCGGGATCGTTTGGCGGCACCAGGTAGCCGGTCTCGCCGTCGAGGACGGTGGAGGCGATGCCGCCCACGGCAGCCCCGACCACCGGCGTGCCACAGGCCATGGCCTCCACGGGAGTAATGCCGAAAGGCTCGTACCAGGGCGTGACGGCGAAAATATCGGCAGCGCTGTAATAGGTAGCCAGCACATCTCGCCCGCGCCTGCCCACGAAGGTTACGCGATCGGCGATCGCCTCCTCGGCGGCAATCGCCAGCAGACGGGCCAGCTCGGGAGTCTGCAAGGGGTCGGGTTCCAGCGCCTCGCCGCCGACGACCAGCAAACGTGCGGGCACATCGTGCGTCTTGATCAGTGAGGCGACCCCGCGAATGACGTTGTCCACGCCCTTTCTGGGTACCATTCGGCCCAGCTGCAGGATGATCGGACCACGCGAGTCGAGCCCCAAGGCGCGGCGCGCCACCGGCTTTTCGATCGGCGCCAGCTCGGCCGGATCGAACCCGCAGGGAATGATCGCGATCTTCTCGGGATCGGCGTTATACAGGCGGATCAGGTCGTCCCGGTCGCGCGGGCACTCGGCGATGATCCAGTCGGCCTCGGCAACGATCCGGTCCTCGATCGCGAGCCGCTCGAGCGGAAAGCCGTCGGCCGCGCCGTAAAACTGGGCACGCACGCGCCCCAGCGCGTGAAAGGTGATCACAAACGGCACGCCGGTAGCGCGCTTGAGGTCGGCCGCGACCAACCCCGACATCCAGAAATTGGCATGGATGATATCGTAGGCTGTCCCCCGCTCGGCGATGAATCGCAGCATGAACGCGGTAAATGCTTCCATATAGGGAAGGAGGTGTTCCTTGCTCGCGGGAGCCGGCGGGCCGGCCGGCACATGGACCACCCGCACACCCGGCGCCCACTCGAGCACCTCGGGCAGATCCGGGGCATCACGCCGCGTGAACACGTCGACGGCATAACCACGCGCCACTAGGCAGCGGGCAAGATGGGCGACATACACGTTCTGGCCGCCGCTATCGACGCCGCCAGGCGAGGCCAGGGGCGAGGCGTGCTCGCTAATCAGCGCCACGTGCCGTGCCATCAGATCGCTCCTCGCGGACGACCCGTGACCAGCGCGAACACGTTCGACCAGTCTCGGGCGAACCGTTCAATGTTGAAGCGCTCCTCAGCGCACCGGCGCGC
>JAQBPC010000319.1 GCA_028287725.1 Chloroflexota bacterium
CGAGCGGCCTCAACCGGATCACCCATTTGGATGGTTTACTCTGTGAACGGGTCATCCGATCGGATATAAGTCCACTGGTACTGGATCGGGGTTTACTCTCGCAACGCAATGTGGTACGCTCTTGCCATGGGAAAAGAGCAGGCAAGCGGACTTGGTGACCGGGTACGCAAGCGTCGCAAAGCACTGGGCCTAACCGCCAAGTCTCTGGCTAAAGCGGCTGGGGTCAGTACGTCATATATTTCGCAAGTAGAGCGCGGCCACCAGGAAGATCCTTCGTTGCCGGCACTTCGCCGTTTGGCGGATGCGTTGTCAATGGATCTCCATGCCCTTCTTGGAGCCCAGGCGCCAAGTGCTGACGCGACACTTGTCCCCGTCAGCCTGCGCGAGCTGGTCGAGGAGTATGGGCTAGGTGAAGAAACGGTCAGCATGCTGTCGAGTATCCAGATAGACGGCCGGCAGCCGGGCACCAAGGAAGACTGGTTGTTTCTTTTACTCGCTATACGCCGTTCATGCCGTATCCAAGAACCCCTCGGCGCGTCCGAAGAAAGGGCTGGAAAATATGCGCTGCGAAGCTGAGGTGCACGACCGCGTCTACGCGGGTGAGAACGAGCTGAAGGCCTTAGCAGATGAGATTGCAAGGCTGAGTATAGAAGTGAAACTGGGCGGCGACCACTGGCGCGAGGCCCTCGAGACCCTTTCCGTGCGCATAGAGCGGCGGCGCGCCCTGCAGGCACAAATGGACAGCCTGCGATGGGTGCTGACCAGTGACGCTGCTCGGCTCGCCGGCTAAGGGCTCCTGCGCTTAATGCGAGATAGTGCCTGGGCGCCGACAATTCCCCGTCTTGGCGCCGGCCTTCGATAAACAAATCGCTACCCGGCGCCGCCTTATGGCCGGTATACTGCTCAACGACAAGCGGCACATGCTACCTACTAAGTGGTCGCAACGCATGCCTTGAGTCCGCGCATGCGTGCTCCAGGGTTGTTCCGGCGCTGTGCCTCCAGTCATGGGTCCTTCGATCCTGCCACGAACCCGATTGCGGAGTTAGGCGTTTGCGTCCAAGACGAACCAGCAACGCGCTATGACGGTGCCATCTCCTGAGTCCAGGACGGGCATCATCATCCCGTGCCATAACTATGGGCGTTTTCTCGCAGAGGCCTTGGAGTCGGCCCTAGGGCAGACACTTGAGCCGCACGAAGTCATTGTCGTTGATGACGGTTCCACCGACGACTCTCTCGCGGTGGCGCACCGCTTTGCCGGAGATTCGCGCGTCCGCATCGTGGCCCAACAGAATCAAGGCGCCACTGCAACCTACAATACGGGAGTGCGCGCGTCGACCGGCGAGTACTTCTTGATCCTCAGCGCCGACGACCGGCTGGACCTCCGCTATCTCGAGCGTACCGTGCCGGTGCTGGCGAATAATGCCAACGCGGGTTATGTCTACACCGCGTATAGAATGTTTGGCACCCGCCACCGCGTGCTGAATGCGCTGCCATACAGCCGTCGGCGCCTGTTGCTGCGCCCATATATCACGGCGACCGCGCTCATGCGGCGCGCAGCGTTCGATGCGGCCGGCGGCTTTAGCGCGGCGATGGAGGGTGGCCACGAGGACTGGGAATTGTTCGTCGCGATGGCAGAAAAGGGATGGCACGGAGTTGCGGTTCCAGAAGTCCTTTTTCACTACCGCAAACATTCGACGACCAGTCGAAACGCTCTCACATTCAACCAATGGTTGGGAGTGCGATCCCGCGTCTATCGTCGCCACCGGAACCTCTACCGGCTTCCGCTTCCGGGTTACCTCGCGCTTGTCATTCTGAATCAGCAGTGGCTGCGCCTGCGGGGAGCGCCACGAACCGTACTCGGCGGAATCGGCGCGCGCCGGTGCACCTCGGGATCGACAAGAATCGTCGTAGCACGGCCATCAACAGGCGCTTATAGCGTAAGCGTTCTCGGCCAACTTACTTCGGAGGACCTATCTCCGTCAGTGACAATAGTCGGGCCATATGGCCAGTCTGACTTCGGCGCCGCGGCCCAGCGCGCGAAACTGCCGATGCACGGGACCTCGATGGTCGCCGCACTGCCACCGTCAAGGCTTGTCGCCACCACGGTGAGGGCGATCTACCAGCGTGCAGCGATTTATCAGGCCGGCGACAGCCTCGGCTTACTCTGCGGGGCAGTCGCGGCAACCTTCACGGGCGCCATGCTCGTGTATGAGCCGCAACGACATTCGCCAATTTGCCGGCGATTCCTGTCCCGGACGATCATGTCGGCGGTGCTGCCGCGCGTGCTGTCGCCACGGGTCGACATGGTCATTTCGTCGGAGGCCGGGAGCAACAACCCGACGCTGCTGGCGCCGATGTGCGTCGACCGAGCTGATGAATCCGACACGGTCGGTAAGGAGCAGATGGACACCGGCCCCGCCGTCGAACGCGAGCGACTGCTGCAGCTTTATAGGGACCTTATCCATGCGTCGTAGCCTGCCGCGGCCCACTAATCAAATGACGGGTCGATGAAAGGGTACGCATAGTCATGTGTGGTATCGCGGGCGAGGTGAGCTTTCGGGAGCGACCCGGCGACGTCGAAAAGATGCTCGATGCGATCGTCCATCGTGGGCCGGACGACAGCGGCCTTTATACGGACGATCGCACGCAGCTTGGCTTCCGCAGGCTGGCGATTGTCGATCTTTCAGCTGCGGGACACCAGCCGATGACCAACGAGTCCGAGACGCTCTGGCTGGTGTTCAACGGCGAGGTCTATAACTATCGCGCGCTGACGGCGGAGTTGCAGGCCCTCGGCCACCAGTTTCGCTCGCAGACCGATTCTGAGGTGGTCCTCCATGCATATGAGCAGTGGGGCATTGCATGCGTGCGGCGGTTCAACGGAATGTTCGCATTCGCTCTGTGGGATACACAACGGCGACGCTTATTTGCCGCGCGCGACCGCTTCGGCGTAAAGCCATTCTACGTTGCCCGCACACCGCAAGGTGGCCTACTCTTCGCGTCCGAAATTAAAGCGCTCTTCCGACATCCCCGTGCACCGCGTCCCGCCCCGCATGATGACCGGCTGTTCGACTTCCTCGTCGATGGCCGGCTCGACCACACAAATACCACCTGCTTAGCGGGCGTCGACCAACTCCCGGCCTCGCATACGAGGACCGTGACCGAAGGGCACAACGACTTCCAGCGCTACTGGGACCTGCCTGATGGTCCGCCACAGCCTTGGCGTACCCCCGATGAGCGGGCGCTGCGGCGCCTGACAGATGAGTTTGCCCACTTGCTGGAGGACTCTATTCGACTGCGTTTACACGCCGATGTGCCAGTCGGATCGTGCCTCAGCGGAGGACTGGATTCCTCGGCCATCGTGAGCATGGCAAATCGCTTGCTCTTCTCAGACGAGACCGACGTGCCGTGGCATGCCCGCGGAGACCGGCAAAAGACGTTCTCCGCGTGCTACGACGATCTCCGCCACGACGAACGCGCCTACATCGAACAGGTTGTAGCAGCCACCGGCGCGGACGCACATTACACGTTTCCTGGAGAGAGCGACATCGCGCAGGCTGTCATTCCGCGCGTCGTCTGGCATCAAGACGAGCCGTTTGGCTCGACGAGTATCGTGGCCCAGTGGCACGTCATGGCCGCAGCGCATCAACGCGGAATAAAAGTCATGCTCGATGGCCAAGGAGCCGATGAGCTGCTTGGCGGCTACCACGGTTTTTTTGGGCCCGCCCTCGTTGACGAGCTGCTCTCTGGAAACCCAGCACAATTCCTGCGCAATGCGCTGCTGTACAGGCGCAACCACCACCCCTCCTTCAACCATGTAGCGCGAAGTATGGCCTATGGCCTGCTGCCCCCGGGATCGCCTA
>JAQBPC010000268.1 GCA_028287725.1 Chloroflexota bacterium
TGGGAGGCATGACGCTTCGCAAGCTTTCCCAATGGCGGGTTTCGACATGGCAGACGGGCGTATCGATTGAGTTAATGACGTTGAGTAAGCGTACCTTCCCGGCCGTATCCGCCAGATGGACTGCACGAATCTGGCCATCGGCCGGATTGAGGTGATCCAGCGAGAAGTCGGGCGCCGTGTCGCCGGCGCGAAGTTTTCTACCAACAACGGTTACTTGAAGACCGCCTTCGTATGCTTCCCCGGATCGCTCGTCCATGTCGTTCGCTCCCCTATAAGTTGGCGGATCTAGCGTCCTGATGTTTCCGACTGGCACTTGCATCATACCGTGTCGGCGCCGCTTGGGCGGCTCGTGAGGAGGCTGGGAGAAGTGACCGGACTGATGCGTGAAACTAGCAACGGTAGGTCGATGCAAGCACTTAAGGTGGTCGCTACGCTGATGGCATCGCTCCGCACGGCGTTCAACGCTACCCGTGCGGCGCAGCCAAATCTGCCGGCCGATGCAGCCTGAGGCGCGGCAGCTGGCTGCTACGAAGCGCTACGACGCGATCGTGGTCGGCGCTGGTCCCGCGGGCGCTGTTGCCGCGCTGCGGCTGGCTCGCGGTGGAGCACACGTGGCGCTGCTCGACCGCGAGGATTTTCCTCGTGACAAACCCTGCGGCGATCTTCTTGGCCGCGCGGCGGTGCGCGAGTGTCTTGATCTTGGCGTCGACCCAGTCCATCATGGCGCGTTTCGCGTGCGAGGAGTCTATCTTCGAGCCCCAGGTGGCTCGGAAGTGCGTGGCATCGCGTACCGTGGGCGGTTGGCGCCGTTCGAAGCTTGTGTCCTTCCTCGCCGCGTGTTTGATTCGACGCTGGTGACAATGGCAGTTGACGCGGGGGCGCAGTTCTGTAAGGCTCACGTCACCGGCTTGCTGCGGGACTCCAGCGGGACGGTACAAGGCGTGCAAACACGGGATGCGCCGTTCGTTGCGCCATTGGTCATTGGCGCGGACGGATGGGGTTCGGCGGTGGCACGGTCGCTGCTGGGCGTGGACGGTGCGCGGCCGGCTCAGACGGGCCTCGCGATTAGATGTTACGTGGACGGAGTCGAGGGGCTCAACGGACGCATGCACTTCTTTCATGACGCGGATTTGCTTCCTGGCTGCTGCTGGATCTTTCCGCTGGGTAAGTCGCGGGCGAACGTTGGCCTCGGGACGCTGTCCTCGGATAGTACGTCTCCGGCGCCGCGCCTTGCCGATCGTCTCGACCGGCTAATCCATGATCCGGTCTCACCTGCCGCGCCTCTCCTGCACTGCGTGCAGCAGGTGGAAAATCCGGTGACGTGGCCGCTAGCGCTGGGTTGGCGTTCGGCGCGGCTCGCTTTCGATGGCGCGATGATCGCCGGTGATGCCGGCTCTCTGATTAGCCCGCTTAGTGGCTCCGGTATAGCCGCGGCGATGCGGTCTGGCCGCCTGGCGGGGGACGTGGGTCTGCGATCGCTGGCATGTGGCAACTTCTCGCGGTCGATGCTCGTCGAATATGAGCGATCAGTGCGCGGGTCTTTTCGATGGCGCTATTCGCTGGAGCGGTCCGCGCAAGATTTGATCCACAGCCCGAGACGGCTTGACAACCTTGCTCGCTGGGGCATGCGCGTTCCGTATAGCCAGCGCGTGGCGGCCAGTCTCCTCTTCAACCTGGGTTAAGGGACCAGCCGGAGAGCACCCTGTAACACTGTAACCATCAAGCGAGCTCATGCGTTGTATCTTCATGATGAAGAAACGCATGGGGTATTTGCGGCGAATCGCGCTGCTCACAACCGTGGTAGCGGTACTATCGCCCGGAGCACGGCCAACCCACGCCGCGATCGATTCGCCTGAAGCGCGGGTGGGGTGCGCGTTCCAACGGCTGGACGCGCGGTCGAAGGCCGGCCAGCTGTTTATGGTATCGGTGGATGGCGCCGTCTCCTCTCGCCACATGGCCGACTTGCTGCGTACATGGCGTGCCGGGGGGATTATACTTTTTAGTCGCAACATCAGCACTGCGCGTAACCTCCAAGCCTTGATTGCCAATGCTCAACGCGCGTCCGCCGTTCCTCTGTTGGTCGCGACCGACCAGGAAGGCGGGCCGGTCGTCCGGATCAGGGTTGGCGTTACGCCACTACCTGCCCCAGCGTACTACGGCGCCCTTGGCTCGGCGGACAAAGTCTACGCCGATGCGAAAGCGCAAGGGCTCGCTCTGAAAGCGCTCGGTATAAACCTAAATCTGGCTCCGGTCGTGGATGTGCGCGTGACCTCCAGCAGCGCCATTGGCCGTCGGAGCTTTGGCCCGGATCCGGCGCTCGACGCTACGCTTGCGGTCGCAGCCATCCGCGGCTACCAGGCTGCCGGTATTGGAGCGACGGCGAAGCACTTCTTGGGGCTTGGCGAGGTGCAGTTGAATGCCGACCTGGCTTTACCGGTGGTGCACGCGACGCGCGCGCAGCTGGAAGCTCGCGACATGCCGCCGATGCGCGCAGCCATACGGGCCGGTGTCGCTGCCTTGATGGTGACTCGCGTGGTTATTCCCGCGTTCGACAAGAGCAACACTGCGGCATACGCATCGCCGTTGATGGTTTCGGGCATTATCCGAGGTGAGCTGGGCTATACCGGCGCGGTGATCACCGACAGCTTATTGAGCCCGGCCGTGATGGCAGGTCCAGGACCGCTGGTGGCGGCGCGCGCGGCAATACGAGCCGGCGACGACATCCTGCTGCTGGGCGGCGGTGAAAAGGAGTACGAGGCAACCATTGGCAGTGTCATCGCGGCCGTCGACAAGGCCGTCGCGCTCGGCGAGGTGCCTGCCAGTCGCCTCAATGACGCCGTGTTGCATGTGTTACGCTTAAAGGCGCGGCTCGGGTTGCTTCCGCCCTGTTGAATGCATAACCGCTGACACGTTGGTTGTGGCCTCGACAGGCCGAATGTTCCTGCCCTTTGAACGCCGCATCGTTTGACTCTTTGTATGCAAGACCTGACGTCAGGGCTGTGGTACAATCCGATCAGACGGACCGGAAACGGTCAGATTGCATCTTTTGCACGTGCAGTAGCGCGGAGAAGGACTCTA
>JAQBPC010000291.1 GCA_028287725.1 Chloroflexota bacterium
TAACTACGCGGAGCTTGAAGATGAGGAGAGCAACCTCGAGCGCCTGCGGAAATACCTCGCCCAGGTACAAGCGCGGGACACGTTTTCGGCGGCCGGGCTGGCGCGCGCCGTGACCGAGGTGGAGAACTGCGCTGGGGTGCTCGAGGCATTTGCACAGGACATATATGAGCGCCAGGGAAGTCAGGGCGATCCGGCGCATTAGCGGCGAAACTCTGCACGCGTCCGGTCCCGACCTACAGCCTCGGCCGTCGTAGCCATGCCGCCAACACGACCGAGGCTAACCTGCTACGTCGGGCCTAGAGCGACGGTGTGGCGGAGTCTAGCTTAGGTCCGAGTGGATGCGCGGGAACGATGTGATTGGCGAGCGCGATCTGCGTGGCCTTCGCGGTTTGCCCATTTTTGAGAGGCAAGGGGACCGCGTGGAACGGAAGATGAGCAAGAGGGATCGGGATGATTACGAGCTGCTCTATGGGCGCCACATGCGCACTCTGCTGCTCGTCGGCGTCCGGCCTGGACTCCGGATGATGCTGCAGCACCAGGAAGTTCACCGCGACCAAGGTGGCGAGAGATACAGGCAAGAAGAGTTGGCGGCGCCACGAGTAGAGGAGGAGCATCCCATCGGCCAGGCAAGATATGCTTGCCGACCACACTGCTTTTAAGAATATGATTCGTTCGCGTCTGCTCATTCCCTGCTCCTCGATGTATTGCTTGGCTCGAATCCGTGGCATGCCGGCCCAGCTATTTGGACATGAGTCGAGGGTAATGGGCAGCGGCTCATCCGTCAATACTGCTTCCGACCGATATGGGGATTTTTCATCCCCGCATGCCATCGCTTTTCACCCCGGCGCGGGGCGGCGCTCAAGCACCGCGATACTGTTGCCGACAGCCCCCGTGCTTAGTGGCCAACCGAAGTGACGGGCGCTAAGTGTTGCGTTGCAAGTCCCTGGTAGCGGTGAATCATGGCGATGGCCATGCTGCCCTCCCCAACGCTGGAGGCGACTCGTTTGATCGACCGGTTGCGGACATCGCCGGCGGCGAAGATTCCCGGCACACTGGTCTCGAGCAAAAATGGCTCCCGCTCTAGCGACCACATGCCTGACGAAGGCACGTCTATGCCGGTCAAGATATAGCCGCGCTCATCGCGCGCGATGTGGTCGGGAAGCCACGACGTTCTGGCATCGGCGCCGATGAATACAAAGAGCGAGTCCGTCTCGAATCGTTCCTCTCCTTCAGGAGCCCCGTGCCGCACCGTGATCGCCTCCAGCTGGTCCTCGCCGTGGACCGCGATGACGGTGGTATCCAGCTGAACAGCAATGTTCTCCCTCCAGGCCAGTTGATCGATGAGGTACTGCGACATATCCTCCTGCAGCGAGGACCCGCGAACAAGCAAGGTCACCCGGCGCGCGTAGCTCGCGAAGAACAGCGCGGCCTGGCCGGCGGAATTGCCGCCGCCGACCAAATAGACATCCTTCCTACGAACCCTCGGCGCCTCGGAGCGCGCCGTGCCGTAGTAAATACCGCGGCCGACCAGTTTGTCCGCACCCGGCACCGAGAGCGTTCGCCAGGCGACGCCGAATGCGAGTACGATGGCGCGCGCCTGGACCGAGTCGCCGCCGTCGAGCATTACCTCATGCGTTCCTGCATTGGGGTGAATCGCCGTCACCTGGCGAGCAATGAGAATCTCAGTGCCGAAGCGCATTGCCTGCTGCAGAGCGCGTGCGCTGAGCTCAGTGCCGGAGAGACCCGCGGGGAAACCGAGATAGTTTTCGATACGCGAGGATGTACCGGCTTGGCCGCCAGGTGCTTCGCGCTCGACCATCAGCGTGCGCAGACCTTCGGATGCTCCATACACAGCCGCCGCGAGACCGGCCGGCCCGCCGCCGGCGATCACGACATCGTAGGCTGACTCCTGGGGCGCTGTTTGGAAGCCGAGCCGTTCGGCGACTTCGCGAGTCGATGGCCTGGTGAGCAACGAACCGTCCGGGAGGAGGACGGCTGGATAAGGCCCAGCTCTGGCGGACTCCGGGATCAGTTCCGCAGCGGCTGGATCGTCGGGATCGAGCCAACGAAAATCGAGATTGTTCCGAGATAAGAAGTCTCGAAGGTCGTAGCACTCGACGTCCAAACTGCGGCCGATGATCTGCGCTATCTCCACTGATGCTTCAACTGAGATCCGCTGTAGATCTCGGAATCTGCTGGAGATCATGCGAAGAATTGTGGCGGTAAGCTGCTCTGAACGCGCCATTAGATTGTGAATCTCTATCGCAGCAAGCTTTAACACGCGGCTATCAGTTGTCGCTCGAAGATTCGCGATGACTGCCGATCCCAGGAGAAGCCGCGCCTCACCGAACGAATCACCGGGGTGGTAGTGACCGATCACTCGTTCGGCGCCGGCCATGAATCTCGTGACCTCGATCTCACCGGATAGCAGGGTGAAAAACGCCGGAAGCTCGCCTTCTACAAGCCACTCGCCGGCTACGAGATGAATGTCGGCAGCTGCATCGGCGATCTCCTCAAGCGCCGCTTTCGGCAGCGACGCAAAGAGCGGCACGGAACGTACGATTTCCACGGTAATCATCAGATTGCAGTCGCCTTCGCTACGGGATAGGGCGTCGCGCGGTATGGATCTGCCCTCGCTCCGCCGCGATCCGCATTTCAATGCCAAGCTGAAAACAGGATGGGGCGCCGGTCGATGGTGACGCATCTCAGGTCAGGGCCGCCAGGGCCTCGCGGGCTTCCCGCGCTGTAAGCGCCACGTTGTAGAGTGGCGAATCCGGCTGCTGCCGTAGACCACCTTCGTGCAGCGATCCCGTGTCGACCGGCGCGAAGCCAATCTCCTCGATCAGCCCGGCGATGACGGCCTTCGCTGGTGCATCGTCGCCGGCCATGAAGATGGCGAGACGGTCGTCCAGCGGTAGGTCGGTGCGTCCCTTGAGGCGCAGCCGCTCGGACCAGATCGTGTTGAACGCTTTGACCAGGCGCGAGTCGGGCAAGTGCCTGGCAACCAGCTCAGTTGACGTAGAGTCTCCGAGATCGATGCTGCCCTCCCGCTCGGGATAATAGTTCATGGCATCCACGACGATCCGGCCCGCGAGCGGCCGTGCCGGCAGTGTCTCGTACCTGGTAAAGGGGATGGCGAGGAGCACGACCTCGCCAAAGCTCGCTGCCTTATCGACGGTCATTGCCTGGGCGTTAGACCCGATCTCGTCGACGAGACCGGCGAGGGAGGCGGGGCCGCGTGAGTTGCTTACCGCCACCTGGTGACCGGCACTCGCGAAGCGCCGCGCCGCTGCCGACCCAATGTTCCCCGCGCCGATGATGCCAATATTCATGAGACTTCCTCGATCGCGGTGTCGCCGCGCGACGCCTGCAGCTACAGAGCGTGGCAGCGGTTGGCGACTGCAGCCGCTGCCGTTTCCGCATGGCCGGGAATGGCTGGAGGCCCGGCCGCGCCTGCTGGTGTTTCTTGGCTTCCAGGAGGACTAGAGTGCCAGCCGCGAAGGCGGGCGGCGCCTCCCCGGGTAGCATCAGTGATCGTACCCGCCGTAGAGATAAATCGTCGTAGCCGGGCGCGGGCGCGCGATCGAGAAATGTTCGACCCGCGGAAGTGAGCACTTTCCTCTTGCGACGGCGTGTTGCCGGCCAGATTGAGACAAATGCCGGAGGGGCGCGCGATAGCCGCGCTAACGCTCGTAAGACTTACACTGATAGAGAACCGGCCTGTACGACGGACTGGGGATGTAGAGGGAGAAGACGAGATGCCGTATCGCAGTCTTGGGCGAACCGGGGTGCAGGTATCGCCGCAGTGCCTAGGCGCCATGAACTTCGGCGGGCCCACGCCGGAAGATGAGTCGCACCGGATTATCGACGCCGCGCTCGATGGCGGAATCAACTTCATCGATACCGCCGATGTCTACAATGCCGGCGAGAGCGAGCGCATTGTGGGGCGCGCGCTGCAACGGAACGGCCGTCGCGACCAGGTCGTGCTGGCTACCAAGGTCAACGGCGAGATGGGTCCGGGGCCGAACGATCGCGGCATTAGCCGCTACCACATCATGAAAGCGT
>JAQBPC010000296.1 GCA_028287725.1 Chloroflexota bacterium
CGCAAGCGACGTCCTCATGTGCCAGCTCGCGCTCCAATGCCTCCAGATCATTCCACTCCACAACACGGGTGGTGAGCGCGGGATCGCAGGGAGGCCCTACGTTTCCATCGCTTGCCACGGGCGCACCATCGCGTAGCGTGATGAATGTCTCGTCGACTGTTCCGTGGTAGCAACGGTTGTAGACGAGTATCTTGGGACGGCCGGTGATCTGGCGCGCAAGCCGGATAGCGCAGCGATTCGCATCGGTCGCGGAAAGCGTGAACTGCCAGTAGGTCAGCCCGAATCGGCGCTGTAGCTCGTCACCTACCCAGATTGCATCCTCGTTAGGCAGCATCGTGGTGAGGCCCCGCCGCGCCTGCCGCTCAATGGCGAGGGCGGTCGGCTCGGGCGAGTGGCCCGTCATCGCACCGGTGTCGCCAAGACAGAGGTCGATGTACTCGATGCCGTCCACGTCCTTCAGGCGGGCGCCTTGCGCCTCCGCCACGAACACCGGAAACGCGCCGGGCCAGCGGGTCATCCACTGCATCGGGACGCCGGCCAGCAGCGCACGCTGGGCATCGGCGAACAGCGCCTTCGACCGCGGCCGGTCTTGGATGAAGGTCTCCTTCTCCCTGGCCATCAATGTCGAAAGCCTGGTCCGATCGAGCGTCTTCATACGATTAACTCACTCCCTTTTCACGGCCCCGGCTGCTATGAGGGCAACCCTCCTTGGCATCCTCAATGATGCCGCGCGGACCAACTGCAGAGATCATAACGGGACATAGCAGGAGCATGCGTACGCCGGTGTGCATGCAGAGAGGTGACCCGGTCAACCGTAGCAGTCGCCCGGAAACCATGCCGACCACATTTGCCCGGCTAATCCGTGCCCAGAGCCTTCACCGCACCGGTTACGGGCATCGAGGCATGTCCTCGCTCTGCGAAACGGGCCGGCGCCCTATTCCGCCGCCAACATGGTGACTACCCAGCGGCACCACTCGGTATATTCGCGCTCATAGCCGACGCCCCGCATTACCGCTGCATAGCCGGCAAAGTGCGGCGATGTTATGTCGCGGATTTGTTCATGGTGTTCGGCTTCGAACCAGGCCTTGATTGCCTCGTAATGCGCAAGCGAGTCGGCATGAATGCGGGCCTGCTCTTCAAACATCGCACGGGCGCGGCCCCTATCAGCCAGCCAGACGCAGTAGGCACGAAGTACCAGCTCGTCGCGCACGGCGGGCACGGGTAGCGGCGACGTAACCCAATCGCCTACCACCTGTCGCCCCTGACCCGTGATCTCGTAGAGCTTCTTATCTGGCCGGTCCGTCTGGTCGATCACGCGATGCGTCACGAGACCCTCGGCTTCGAGGAGCGCCAGCTCCGGATAAATCTGGCTGTGGCGGGCATGCCAAAAGAAGCCCACCGGCTTCTTGAGCTGCTGCGCCAAGTCGTAGCCCGAGAGCGGCTCACGAGCGAGCAGCCCGAGCAGAGCGAAGCCAAGAGTCGTCATGATGCACACCTCACCTTCTTGTGCTACTTCAACACACCTTCAGGTCGCGATCGACGGCGCCGGGCGCGCTCGACAGAACGTCCGTTCAGTGCCGTTGCACCGGTAGTTCCTCGAAACGGCGAGCAGCGCGAGTACCCGGACGCTCAAGAGGCGCCGTATCCACTGGCATCACTGTATCAAGAGATACATATGTAGGTATTGACATAGGAGGGGCAGGGGCGTATGCTGGGCATATTGTAAGTGAGCAGTCACTTTATGGAAGGAACGGACGGATGAGTACCGCACGACGCTGGTGGACCTTCGCGATTGTATCGATCGCTCTCTTCATGGCCATGCTCGACAACCTCGTGGTGACCACCGCGCTCCCCTCGATTCAGCGTGCCCTGCACGCCGGCGTCTCCGACCTCGAATGGACGGTCAACGCTTACACATTAGCCTTTGCGGTGCTGATGATTCCCGTCGCCGCGCTGGGCGACCGCTTCGGCCGCCGCCGAATCTTGCTCCTCGGCGTCACCCTCTTCACCGCCGGCTCTGCCGTCGCTGCCCTCTCCAACTCTGCCACTTCACTGACCTTCGCCCGTGCCTTGCAAGGTGTTGGCGCCGCCGGCATCATGCCGCTCACGCTCACGATCCTCACCGCCGCGTTCCCGAAAGAAAAGCGGGCGGCCGCCATTGGCCTCTGGTCGGGCGTCTCCGGACTCGGCCTTGCCGCCGGACCTCTGGTTGGCGGCGCCATCGTCAGCGGCTGGAGTTGGAACGCCGTCTTTTGGATCAATGTGCCCATTGGTATCGCGCTATTGGTGCTCGGCCGGCTACAACTCAATGAATCGCATGGCGAGATGCAGCCGCTGGACTTCCCCGGCATTGCGCTGATCGGCGGCGGCCTGCTGGGCATTGTCTACGGACTGGTCCGCGGCAACACCCTCGGCTGGAGCAGCCCTGAGATCCTCGGCGCGCTTATTGCCGGCACGGTGCTGACGATCGGCTTCATGGTACGCGAGCGCACCGCTCGCAGTCCCATGCTCAACCTCGCGATGTTCAACTCGCGCGGCTTCTCGGTCTCCAATGCCGTCGGCTTCCTGATGAGCTTCGGCATGTTCGGCTCGATATTCTTACTCACGCTGTTCATCCAGAACGTGCTCCACTTCTCGCCGTTCAGAGCCGGCCTGGGCACCATGCCCTGGACCGCCACGATCATGCTGGTCGCGCCCTTTGCCGGCATCGTCGCCGGACGCATTGGCGCCCGCCCGCTCGTCGTGCTCGGCATGGCCGCGCAAGCCGGGGCGCTCCTCTGGATCGGCCTGCTCGCGACCACCACGGTTCCCTACCTCACCCTCCTACCCGCGTTCATTCTCGGCGGACTGGGCATGGGACTCACCTTCGCTCCGCTCTCCGAGGCGGTAATGGCTGCCACGCCGGAGAGCCGGCAGGGCCAGGCCTCCGGCGCCTATAACACCATTCGCGAGCTTGGCGGAGTCTTCGGCATCGCCGTGCTCGGCGCCGTCTTCCAGCACATCGTAGTTCTGCCTAGCGACTTTGTAAGCGGATTCCGCGCCGCCGTCTTCGCTGGCGCCGGCATCGTCGCCATAGGCGTGCTCCTGGCCATCATGCTGCCGCGCGCCGCCGGTGGCGCCGCGGCCACGGAACAAGCCGAATCCGAGGCCACTCGCCAAGCAGCGCTGGCCAGCACGAACGCCGCCTAACACAATACGCCGTATCTGGCTCGGCCGGTCGGCAAAACGTTCAATCGGAGCAA
>JAQBPC010000317.1 GCA_028287725.1 Chloroflexota bacterium
GGGATGACACAACACCATATCCTCGCCGATCTATAGAAACCGACTTTGCTCTGAGGAGCACAATCACGGTCGTGCTGGCCTCGCCGCGGCCATCTATGTGCGAACGCGATTTCGTTTCATCGTCTACTTGACTGGTTTCAGTGACAGCAGCGTCGCATCAATATCCATGGAGTACGGGAAGGTCCCACCAATTTTCCGATGCATTATCAGCCTCACGTCCAGGCCGCTGTTTGGGGAATGCCACGTGACGTCGGTCTCTGTTCCTGGATGCGCACCGCTAGTCTTTGAGATGGCATCGATCTCGTACACACTCACGGCTGACCCTCCGATCGTCATCTTCATGTGGCGCGTGACTCGGTTGGTGGCTACGACCGGCAGCTGATCGGCGGAAAAGCGTTGGGTCCAGTGCTGGCCAACTTGGAGCGCCGATGGCAGCGCGAGGGTCGTCGGAACGGTCGATGCGGCGTTCTCCTGAGCTATTCCGAACACGATGCGCGTGCGTTGCCAGGCCAGGTAGAGTCCGTCTGGGCGAACCGTGTAACGGTTTACTTCGACGTGTTCTTGCGAAAGGTCGAGCTCAATCGTGATTGTGCCGGGCTTGCGGGTCAAAATCATCCGCGCGCGTGAAGGAAAGGCGCGGCAGAGCTGCAAGCCGGCCACTCCGGCGCACTCATTGCCCCGCAAGGCGTAGGTGTACACTCCCAGGCGCGGCGGTCCGGACACGCTTCCATTGGCGGCCCGCTGGAACTCACTGACTGCGGCGCTGACTGAGACGGAGCTGCTGTTTACCGATAGCCGTCGCCACGCAATGCCGGCAACCGCGAGCGCCACGACGATCAATCCCATACCGGCAAGTAGCATCTTCCGCCGACGCATCACACCACGCTCCTCTATCGGATCGGGCAGACAGCATGAGACATGGTGGGTTCGTAGGATTGACGACCAGTGAGTCGCGATGACCATCAAGGGGCACTGCGCAGACGCCAGGCTTTGGCGCAGTTACTCACGTTGCCGCTCGAGGGAATGTCACTTCTGCTGTAGCACGGAGGACCGAGACGGCCGGGCTGGCTTGTCGCTCGCCAGGGAAGCTTTTGGTACGCCCGGAGGGACTCGAACCCCCAACCTACAGATCCGGAATCTGTTGCTCTATCCATTGAGCCACGGGCGCATGTCTGCCAGATGAGTGTACGTCAGCGAACGAGAACTGGCAAGCTAATTGGTGCGTCCAAGAGTGCATTTCTACGTCTGTGTAGGTCATAATTGGCCCGCGCCATGCTCGCTAGGTATCCTTAATACCAGCGCGCGTGAGCAATGCAGGTTTGATGGTGCTGCGCGAACTTTGCTATTTTCTCGGAAAGACTCCATGCAAAAACGCCGAATCCTGGTCGCTATGAGTGGCGGCGTCGACAGCGCGGTCGCGGCCGCGCTCCTCAAGCAGGCCGGTCACGAGGTGATCGGCATCACGATGAACGTGTGGCCGGAGTTGCCGGACGAAGCAGTCGTGCGTGCCGATGCCTGCTGCTCGCTGGCAGCGGTTGAGGATGCGCGCGCCGTCGCCGATATGCTCGACATCCCCTACTATGTGCTCAATCTTAAGAACATCTTTGCCGACCGGGTAATCGACAACTTTTATGACGAGTACGCCAGGGGCCGCACGCCTAACCCATGCGTTCGGTGCAACCAGTACATCAAGTTCGATGCGCTGTGGCCCAAAGCGCAGGCGCTGAATTGCGATGCGATCGCCACCGGCCATTATGCGCGAATCCTGCATGACGCGCAGAACGACCGCTATATGCTGGCGAGGGCGGTTGACGCGCAGAAGGATCAGTCTTACGTGCTATACACGCTGGATAATGCGCACCTGCGGCGCACGCTGATGCCGATCGGCGAGCGGCGCAAGGAAGACGTGCGAGCGCTGGCACGTGAGTTCGGTCTTCCGGTTGCCGATAAGCCGGAGAGCCAGGAGATTTGCTTTGTCCATGCCGGCGAGTATCACGACTACGTCGGCCGCGAGCGCCCGGAAGCAATGCGGCCGGGTCCCATGGTCGACGAGCAGGGCGAAGTCGTTGGTACGCATAAGGGCATTGGCGCGTACACCGTGGGGCAGCGAAAAGGCCTGGGACTCGCGAACCCTGAGCCTACCTTCGTCTCTCGTATCGATCCGAGCCGTAATCTGCTGGTGGTGGGGCCGGAGCGCATGCTCTACACGCACGACGTGGTTGCCGACGACCTGCACCTAACCTCCGCCGATTCGATCGAGCCCGGTCGCCAGGTGCAGGCCAAGATTCGCTCCCGCGCGGAAGCCGCGCCGGCAACGGTCACGGCGCGTGAGGATGGGTCTGTAACGGTGCGCTTCGATCGCCCGCAGCGGGCGGTAACCCCGGGCCAGGCGTTGGTGATCTACGATGGCGACGTGGTATTGGGCGGCGGCACGATCGTCTCCGCTGCGTAGGTGTCACGGAGGCTGGCAACACCGTGTGTCCGACCTCAGCACCGGCCAGTGTCCCGTGAGTCACCCCCAAGTTCGCGACAGGGGAAATGGGGCGAAATACGCCCCGCTAATTGACTTCGGCGATTGTGCAAATGAGGTACTGCGTCTCCGGCGCGCGCAGCAACACCGGGTGGTCTGGACCCTGACCGCGTTGCTCGAAGATGCGCACATCCTTACGGGCATCGAAGGCCGCGTCGCGCAGCATGGCGCGGAACATGTCGTCGTCGATATGCTGGGAGCACGAGCAGCTGACGAGGATTCCGCCCGGGCGCAATAGCCGCATGGCACGCAGGTTGATCTCCTTATAGCCGCGCAACGCGCCATCCACGGTGCCACGGCTTTTTGTGAATGCCGGCGGATCGAGAATCACCATATCGAAGCGGCGGGGGCTGTCGCTGAGCTCGCGTAGCAAATCGAAGCAGTTTGCTTCCACTGCCTCATGCCGGTCGTCGAGGCCGTTATGTGCCATGTTGCGCTCCGCCAGCTCGCACGCTGCTGCCGAAATATCGGCATTCGTCACATGGCGCGCACCTGCGAGTCCCGCGTGTACGCCGAACGCGCCGCTGTACGCAAAGCAGTTCAGCACGTCCGCGCCCTCGGCATAGGCCGCTGCTGCCATACGGTTCCGGCGCTGGTCGAGAAACATGCCGGTCTTTTGGCCCGACCGTACATCGACCAGCAACCTGGCGTCAACCTCAAAGATCTCGACAAGGTCAGGCATTTCGTCCCCGTCGAGCAGACCCGACCGCTGCTCTAGGCCTTCGAGCTCGCGAACGGACACATCGGATCGCTCCCAAATCGATGCCGGCCTGACAAGGTCGAGCAGCGCTTCGATGAGCACATCGCGCCAGGGCTCGAGCCCAAGCGCCAGTATCTGTACTGCCAGCACATCCGCGTACTGGTCGACAATCAGGCCTGGCAGCCCGTCGGCCTCGGCATTGACCAGTCGCAAGGCGTCGGTGACATCGATTCGCGGTAACGCAGCCCGTCGATCTATCGCTTCGGCCAAGCGGTCGTACCACCACTGCCCGTCAATAGCTTCAACCGAACGCGTCAGATAGCGTAGGGTGATCTTCGACGTACGATTGATATAGGCGAGTCCGAATGAATGCCCCTGGCTATCGATGACTTCGACCACGTCACCGTCCACCACGGTCTCGGGTATGTGGGCAATTTCACCAGCGAATACCCACGGATGACCCAGTCGCTCGGGCCGCTGTTGTCGAAGTCTAACTGCTGCGTATTGACTCATATCGGGACCAACTTCTGGGGCGTAGCGCGAACGGACTGCGCACAACCGGCAGCCGCGTCATCTCGGTCGAAAGGTGAAGGTGCACATAAGCCGAACAGCAGCGAGTGCGAACGCCACACCTGCCGGAAAGGTATGGTAACAGGGGACAGGGCGTTTCCGCTACCGCGCGCCTCCCGATTCCAGAGAAATTGGTTCGAGCTCGCGCTCCAGAGCCGCGTCGAATCGCCGCATGAGCTCTCGCGTAACGTCGCCCGGCCGTCCGTTGCCAAGTCGATGCCCATCAATCTCCACCACTGGGAGCACGGCACGCGACACGCTGGTGATGAATGCTTCCTGCAAGCGCGAAATGTCAGGCACACGCACCGGCGTAAATTCAACCGGCACAAGTCCGTCGGCGCACCCGAGCACGGTGCCGCGTGTCACCCCAGCAAGAACACCCGCGTCGGCCGTGCGCAGAGTGCCATCAAGCACGGCAAAGAAGTTGCTCGACGACCCTTCGAGGATATCCATGTGATCGTCGACCAGCAGGACCTCGTTTACGTCCGAAACTGCCTCCCTCGCGGCTGAAGCCGGGCCGATGAAGCGAGTCGATTTCGAGCGCGGCGCCTCGCGGTGAAGGGCTCGTTCCGCTATGCCGCAGCGCACACCGGCTTCGTAGAGCTCGGCCGGAGGCTCGTGCAACTCGTTGAGTGATACGAAGATCACCGTTGAGGGCAAAAAGCCGACGGTGAGGCGTACGCGTGCGAGCGCGAACCCACTCTGCGCCAGTACGTCGGCGATTGCTCGGCGCAACGCAATATAGTCGAGCTTTAGTTCATGCCCTTCAATCGCCGCCGACTCGACGAGCCGGTCCAGGTGCGCACCCAAGCGGAGAACTCTGCATCCTGGGTAGGTGCGAAAGGTGGTGTATACCCCCTGGGGCAGGTGTATCGATAGCTCATCCAGTGATGCGGCCGTCGTGGGCACGCCGATGGCGCCCGTATCCCGTACTTCAAAGCAGAGCACACCCGCCATTGTCGGCGTCACCCTTCATTCTTGCTTGCCCTATGCTTGTAATAGTCTGCCCGATCGACGGCCGCCACGCCAGGTCTTTCGACCTGGACGCTGGGGGTTCGCCTCGTCGATCACTATCAAACGAATCAGTCGAAAGACCGGTGCCGAAATGGCTCTACTGCTACGCGAACAGGATGTATTGAATCTAGTCGGAATCGGCGACGCCCTGGAAGCAACTGAGCTCGCACTACGTGGGATTGCCACGGGAGATGCCAAGAATCAGCCGCGCCAGCGAGTGTCGGCGCCACCGGCGACTCTGCTCCTGCTCGCCGCGGCGGTCCCATCACTAGATGCACTTGGCTTCAAGGTATACAGTGCCGTTCCCGGGAGAGCT
>JAQBPC010000322.1 GCA_028287725.1 Chloroflexota bacterium
TCACGTCTCGCCGCTCGAACAGGGATCGCGTTGCGGAGAGACGGAGTTTCTCTATCTCCTCATTGAGCGTAGATTCCTTCTCAATATAGATATCGGAGCGTGGAATGTACGCCTCGGGCTGGTAATAATCGTAGTAGCTGACAAAATACTCAACCGCATTGTTCGGGAAGAACTCGCGGAACTCGCTGTACAGCTGGGCGGCGAGCGTCTTGTTTGGCGCGAGTACCAGCGTTGGCCGCTGGACTTCTTGGATGACGTGGCTGACGGTAAAGGTCTTCCCGCTGCCCGTCACGCCGAGCAGTGCCTGGTGCCGTTCGCCGTTCCGAACACCCTCGACAAGCTGTGGGATCGCAGCGACTTGGTCGCCACGTGGCGTGAAATCTGAGACCACTTGGAATTCAGGCATGAAATGGACCTCCGTCCGCGGAAGGGGTGGTGGGACGTTCGTTCTATCGACAGGCGCGCAAGGACTCAACAGCGCGAATCATGGATATTTTAGTCTACCTCGACATTTGCCGGTGGGCAAAAGTAAGGGATGCCGGCCAACGCCCCGTCGTCAGCACGAATCTTCATGTTCACCCGACGATCGCCTGTTATCTCAATAAATTACCCGCGCCCATTAACTCCCCACGAAGGGCTGTGGGCATTTCATAACCTGCTACACTTTTTATAGAGCAATTCAGATAACGCCCGCACCGCAGGCGTGTTAGGCAGGGCATGGACTCGCTACGTTGGACACTGTCTCGCCTTAGCTGGGCAAGTGTGCTCGATATCGCGATCGTCACGCTTGTCTTCTTCTGGTTTCTCATTTTGATATACCAGACGCGCGCAGACCAAGTGCTGCGCGGCTTCGTGGTACTTGTCCTCGCGGGCGAGATACTGGCATCAACATTGCACCTTTCGGTGCTTGGGTGGTTGGTGTTGCATTCAGTGCCCGTGCTGCTGATTGCCATCCCCGTGATCTTCCAGCCTGAGCTGCGTAAGTTGTTCGAGCAACTCGGCCGGACCAGTCGAATTATCAACCACCCCCTCGCGTCGCTGGCTCCGCAAATAGCCGACCACACGGTCGGTGAGATTGTGCTTGCCTGTGAGCACCTGTCGCAACAGATGTTTGGCGCGCTGATAGTTATCGAGCGGAAAACAGGCCTTCAGGATTATGTAGACACGGGAACGCGCCTGGAGGCTACCGTCTCGTTTGAGCTCCTCGAGGCGATCTTCTACAGGAACTCGGCGCTGCACGATGGTGCGGTGATTGTCCAGGGTGATCGGGTTGTAGCGGCCAAGTGCGTGCTACCGCTCAGCGAGAACGTCGGCAGCACCGCGCATATGGGGACACGGCATCGCGCTGCGATCGGTATTACCGAGGTAACGGACGCGATTGCGGTGGTGGTTTCAGAGGAGACCGGCACAATTTCCATGGCGACAAACGGCAAACTCGTACGTGGCCTTGCCGGTGAGCGACTGCGGCGGATGCTCACCGCCTTCTATCGCGCAGACGAACTTCAGGGTGTTTCATAAGGTGATCCCTACCTTTTCCGAATTCAGGCGCAGCAAGCTGACACGCGACCAGGTCCGGACCTTCTCCTACGTGCTGCGCGTGATCGCCCTGGGGCGGCTGCCAGGTGAACAGTCGATATCGCGGCGCGTCGCGTTGACGCGCTTTCTCGCCGCGCTGATACTGTCGTCCGCACTTTGGTATTACGTGACGGACCAGCAAAACCCCGTCGTCAAGAGCCAGCCATACACCTTATTCGTGAACTACCAGCATGTGCCAAAGGGCCTGGCAATCAGACGGCAGGTCACGACGGTGACTGTTTCAGCCCGAGGGCTGCAGGACACCGTCAATAGCTCGCAGCAACTTATCCCGGTCGCTGATCTGAGTAATGTGTCTACGAGCGCTCGTGAGGCGACCGTGCCCATCACCATTCAAGGCGGCAGGCCCGGCGTCGAGTACACGAGTGTCCCGAATACAGTCACGGTTCGCCTCGAACCGGTTGTCTCCAAGACCGTGCCGGTTAATTTCAACGCCGGGCCAATCACTCCGCCTACGCTGATCGTGCCCGGGCAGGACATATCGCCGAAGGTTATCACAGTCTCCGGTCCTGCCGATGAAGTCAGTCACGTCGCGAGCGCAACTGTATCGGCGCCTACCACGACGCTTTCGCCGCCAAATCCTGATACCACGACGTTCCCCTACCGATTCACGTCAGTCCCGATTCTGCAGGATCGCCAGGGACATCAAATAACCTCGACCGACCTGTCTACGGGCAACGTTCGTGTAACAGTGTCCCTGCAGGTCGAAGTCCAGTTACAGATCAAAACACTCACGGTGGCGCCAATCATCCCCTTTGGCCCGCCCTTCGGCTACCAGCTCGACGGCGTGCAGCAACGCCCGCAGACGGTGACGGTGTTCGGCCCACCGGAGACTGTTAGCACGCTCAAGGTGATTCCCACACTCCCAATCCTGTTGCAGAACGTCACCAAGAGCATGACGATTACGACGCACCTTGACCTGCAAGGCCTCGGCCCGAACATCATCATCTATAACCCGCAAAAGCGCAGCGCAGCCCCCAGCCAGAGCAACCAGAGTGGTCCGCCGTGGAGCGTCTACGTACAGATATCGAAATCCAAGGTCGCGGACGCACTTGCGGCTACGGTGAAGACAAGTCACCTGGGACACAATCTGCAGGCACAGACAACTCCGCGCTATGCGAGCGTCTATGTTACGGGCCCATATCTCGTGATTGCGGCACTAGGACCGCTCTCCGCGAACGTCGATCTTGCCGGACTAGGACCAGGCGTGTACGACCTGAAACCTACCGTTGCGCTGCCACGCAGTCTCGGTAATTACAGTATCTCGCCGGCACTGATCCATGTGGTCATAAAGGCAAAGCCGAAGTAGTCGTCTGGTTAGACGACCTACGTTTTGCTCGACAATAGCCGCTCAAGGTCATATGTCAGAAGATCGGTCAGCGTATCTACGACCAGCGTAGGTTTGGCGGCCGAGGCCGGGATGTCCTCGCGCTGCGAGATCCCGGTGAGCACAAGCACCGACGGTAAGTTCATGGCGGCCGCGGCCGCGATATCGGTCTCCAGGTTGTCGCCTACGACGATCGTGCGCTTCTGATTGGCCCCGGTCGCTTCGAGCAGCGTTTTGTAGAGGAGTGGCCCAGGTTTACCTATAGCCACTGCCGTCTTGCGTGACGCAGTCTCGACCGCGGCGACGATGGAGCCGGCCCCAGGCCAGAGGCGGCCGTGCGCTCCGGGAAATTGCGGATCGCGGTTCGTCGCGACCAGCATCGCGCCGCCCAACACCGCAAGTTGGGCACGGGCCAGCTTCTCGTATGTGAACTGGCGATCGAGGCTCGCAACCACGCAGTCGGGCTGCTCGACCGGTACCGCTTGCAAATCGATGACCCTGATCCCAGCATCGGTAAGCTCGAGAGCCAGCGCATCGGACCCGACAACAAGAGCGGTAGCCGGTGGACTCTCGAGTGTTCGCAAATACTCCGCGGTCGCGGAGGCGGATGTCGCCAGCTCTTCGATGGTGGCCGGCACGCCCACGTCCCTAAGCCGCTCGATAAATTCCGCCCTGAGCTTGGTTGCGTTGTTTGTTGCAAAAAGAATTTGGTGGCCGGCCGCGCGGAAAGCCGCGATCGTATCCGCGGCCCCCGGCACCGGTTCGCGGTCCCGATAAATGACACCGTCGAGGTCGAAAAGAAAAGTAATCATGCGAATGAGGATACAGGGAGTCCGGCGTCTCGTGATAGGTCCCTTGTGACACGGGGCCAGTCGTGTTATTGCTAAGAGGAAGCGGCGACATGGCGTGATCCGAGCCGCGTCCTGCAGTGCGCGTAACGGTGCGTTGGATGGAGTGAGCTTTAGTGGCCGACGAGCGTGACCAAATTCGCGAGCGCCTATCAATCGAAACGCTGGTAGGCGAGCATGTAGCGCTCAAGCGATCCGGCCGCAATCTGATGGGGCTGTGCCCCTTCCACAAAGAAAAGACACCGTCGTTTGTCGTGTCCCCAGAGCGTGGCAGCTTTCATTGTTTCGGCTGTGGCGCCAGCGGCGACATCTTCCGTTTTTACATGCTGATCCACAAGGTCGAGTTCCCAGACGCGCTCCAGGCGCTTGCCGCGCGAACAGGTGTCGAGCTCGATCCGGAGGCGGCGCGGCGAAAGGCCAGCGAGTCGCGGGCGCACGACGTGCTCCAGGCTGTCAGCTTGTATTTTCAACAAGCGTTGGCGGGTAACGCCGGAAAACCGGGACGCGATTATCTCGCAGGTCGCGGCCTCAGCCAGGAGACGATCGAGCGATTCGCGCTCGGCTACTTGCCCGATTGGGGCGAAGGGATGCGGCGCGATCTGCCGCCACGCGGCGTGAGCGAACAGGAATTAATCGACGCGGGCGTGCTCTTGCCGACCGACCAGGGCCGCGAGCCCTTCTGTGCGCTGCATGGTCGGGTCATATTCCCGATCCGCGACCTACAGGGGCGTGTTTGCGGCTTCGGCGGTCGTATCCTGGCGGACGGGCAGCCAAAGTATCTCAACTCCCGCCAAAGCGCGCTCTTTGATAAGAGCTCTGTGCTCTACGCTATCGACCGTGCGGCCGAAGCGGTGCGGTCATCGGGCGAGGTGGTAATTGTAGAGGGTTATCTCGACGCCCTCCGGGCGCATCAAGCTGGGTTCAGCAATGTGGTGGCCAGCCTTGGCACCGCGATTACGGTCCGGCAGCTTTCGCTGCTGGCCCGACTTCGCCCGCGCGATGGCGTTCAGCTGCGGACGGTACTCGCCCTTGACGCGGACCCGGCCGGGGCGCGCGCCGCGGCGGAAGCCGGGGTTCGCGCAACGGTCGCGCTGCGACAGCCGCAAACGTCGAGCACGCCGGCAATCGGCAAGACAGCCCAGGCGCCGTTGGACCTGAGAATCGCCACCCTACCGGCGGGCCAAGATCCCGACGAGGTAATCGCCGCCGACCCTCGCATCTGGCTAGAAGCAATCGCGAACGCCAAACCCGCCATGGACCACCTGTTCGACCTCGTGCTGAACAGCCTCGACCGGCGGCTTCCGACCTTCACGCAGGACCTCCTGTCGCAATTGCTCCCGCTCATTGGTCAGCTCCAAGGTGTCGGCCAGCAACAGCCGTATCTAGAACGACTGCAGTCAATTACGCATATCGAGACGTCGGCACTCCGCGGGGAGCTCGCGCGGCTCAGGGGCGAAGCGCGGCGCGCACAGCGGCAGCCGACCACGCGTCAATCGGAGATTGCCACACTCCGACAGGTGGCACAGGCGCGAAATCCGCGTGAGCTGATAGAAGATGAGTGTTTGAGCGTGCTGTTGCGAGGCATGCCATTCGATGCGCAGACCCTCGAAGCGCTCAATGGGCTGCCACTCAAATCCGACGCCGGAAAACGGATTCTTGAGGCAGTGCTAGCCGCGCACGAGGGCGGCGTACAGCCATCGGCTGAGACCGTCCGATTGCGGCTATCGGACGAGGATCTGGCGCGCGTCGAGCAGATTATGGAAGCACCCGCACCGCCCGATATCGAGCCCCATAAAGCCTTCGCCGCTTTCAAGGCGTACCGCTCGCGGCTCGAGCGCCTGGCGCAAAGCGAGCGGCTGCGCGAACAGAGCGCCCTGCTCGATCAGGTCGACGGCG
>JAQBPC010000327.1 GCA_028287725.1 Chloroflexota bacterium
CGCCAGGCCCATACACAATGCACTCGTTAATCCCGGCGTTGTTGACCACGAAGCGCTGGTCATCGGTCCCCGGGCTGCAGACAATGCCCGGCTCACGCCCAAGCACCGCGCGCACGCCGCCGGCAAACGCGGCGCCGACGCGTGTCTGCGCGCCTACCCACACCGGGTCGGTGGCATATTGCTCGTGGTAGCTGTAATGAAAGTCGGGGTCGCCGGCCGCGAAGCGGTCGAAAATCGCCAACAGCTCGGCCCGGGCCCCGGCGACCGTCTCGCTCTCCACCAATCGCCGATCGAACGTGACGCGGCAGCTTGCCGCCACGGTGTTGGTGCTGGTGCCGCCGCTAATCGTGCCGATCGACATGCTCGAGGCCGCTGCGCTTTCGGGAATCACGTGCACGATCGACAGGCGCTCACGCAGGCGTGGCTTGAGCTCGCGTTCAATCGCGGCCAGTGCCAGCGCCATTTTTTCGATAGCGTTGACGCCGCGCTCGGGCATCGCGCCATGCGCCTGCCTTCCTGTCGTTTCGAAGCTCCCTTGAATCGTTCCGCGGTGACCGAGGCAGATGTTGTCTACCTCCAAAGGTTCCGTGATCACCACGTAGTCCGTCCGATCCGCGTGGATGTAGCCGTTCTCGATCAAGAAGCCCATCCCGGCGTTGCGGTTGCCGGTGCTCTCCTCGTCGGGTACCAGGCTGTGCTCCACCGTGCCGTGCAAGCTGATCCCGGCGCGCCGGAGCGCCTCGACGGCGTAAATTTGCGCCGCGATGCCGCCCTTCATGTCGGAAACGCCGCGCCCGTAGATGCGCCCGTCGCGGATCTCGCCGCCATACGGATCGACGGACCAGCCATCACCCGCGGGCACCACGTCGTAGTGACCGTTGAAGTGCAGCACCGGCCTGGCCGCCAACCCTGGTAACCTGGCCACCACATTTACGCGCGGCAAGCCCTTGCCATGTGGCGCCAGCACGTCAAGCTCCTCAACCGGCACGCCCACGTATTCGACCTCGTAGCCGAGTTCGCGTAGCCGGTGGCCGAGAAGCTCGGCGCACTCCGCGTATGCGCGGCCAGGCGGATTCTCAGTAGGGATGCGTACCAGGTCCTGGAGAAAGGCGATCATCTCCGCATCGAGGTCCGCCAGAGCGGCGCGCACGCGCTCGCGAGCTGCTCCAAATGCCAATCCCGTCTGAGAAACGTGGTGATCGATGGTCATCTCCACTCCTTACCAGGGTAGTCGCGCCGAAACAGACCAGCCACTAACGCCAGATACTACAGTGCGAACCGCCGCTCACCGCAGCGCCGGATCGAGAATTTCGCGCAGACCGTCGCCGAGCAGATTGAGGCCAAGCACGACCAGCACGATCGCGACGCCCGGGAATACAGCCATCCACCAGGCTTGCTGCAGGTATTGCTGTGCCTCGTTCAGCATGTCGCCCCATTCCGGCGAAGGCGGCTGCACGCCAAGTCCAACGAAGCTCAGGCCGGCAGCCGTGAGAATCGCCAGTCCAATACTCAACGTGACCAGCACCACAAGCGGGGTCAGCACATTGCGCAGCACGTGACTTAGCATGATCCGCCAGCCAGGGACGCCAAGCGCGCGCGCCGCCTCCACGTACTCCTGCTCGCGCACGGCAAGCACGGCGGCACGCACGGTGCGCGTGTACGAGGGGATACCGGCGACGCCCACGGCGATCATCACGGTGGTCAGTCCCGGTCCTAGGATCGTAATCACCACGATGGCCAGCAGAATGTCCGGAAACGCCAGCATGACATCCATCACGCGCATGACCACGCCGTCGAGCAGTCCGCCGGTGTAGCCTGCCACCAGGCCTAGTACGGTGCCGATGACCGCGGCGATGGCGACCGCGACCAATCCGGTGCTGAGCGAGATTTGCGCCCCGGCCAGCACTCGGCTGAGCACGTCATGGCCGGCATCGTCCGTGCCAAAGGGGAAGGCCTGCGACGGCGGCGCCAGTATCGACGAGTAGTTCATCGCCGTCGGATCATGCGGTGCGAGCATCGGGCCGAAGATCGCCAGGAAGGCGAACAGGAGCACAATGATCGCCCCAACCAGGGTAAGCGGCCGGCGGAGCATAGCGCGGAGCAACCGCCCGCGGACACGCGGTCGGTCCTCGTCCGTGTAGACGACGCTTGCCGCCAGCTCTTCCAGCATCACGCCCCCTCAGGCCACACGAATGCGCGGGTTGATCACGCCGTAGAGAATATCGATGGCGGTATTGATCACCACATACGTAGCGGCAAATACCAGCACCACACCCTGGATATCCGGGTAGTCGCGACTGGTGATCGCATTTACCACGAAGTAGCCCAGGCCCTGGCGGGAAAACACGGTCTCTACGATCACCGAGCCCGCGAGAAGTCCGCCAAACTGCAAGCCGGCAATAGTGAGCACAACGATGATCCCGTTGCGCAGCGCATGCTTGACCACCACTCTGCGAAAGACGACGCCTTTGGCCCGGGCCGTGCGAATATAGTCCTGGCGCAGCACATCGATCAGCGAGGCGCGAGTCACCCGCGCCAACACCGCCGCCGCCGGCAATGCCAGCGTGAGCGTCGGCAAGACAGTGCCCCGAACTGTCGTGTCTCCCAGTACAGGCAACCAACGCAGGTTGACGGCGAACACGTCGATCAACAGCAGGCCCAACCAGAAGCTGGGCACCGAGATCCCCAGTGTGACCAGCACCATCAGCGTGCCGCTCAGCCAGTTTCCGCGCGTCGCGGCCGCGAACGTGCCGATACCAACGCCCAGCAGGATGGAGAGGGCCATCGCGGTGAGCGTTAGCTGCAGGGTGGCAGGGAATCGAT
>JAQBPC010000339.1 GCA_028287725.1 Chloroflexota bacterium
CGCCTCCACCTGCTCTTGCTTGGCATCGGGCTTCCAGTACGCTATGTTGTCACGCAAGGTGCCTGAGAACAGCAGTGTCTCCTGCAGCACGATGCCGATCTGGCTGCGCAGGCTGGCCAACGCAACATCGCGCACATCATGGCCGTCGAACGTCACGCTACCGCTGCTCACGTCATAGAAACGGGGCAGCAGGTGGACCAGCGCGCTCTTCCCCGACCCCGTGCTGCCCATGATAGCGATGGTCTGGCCTGGCTCGGCGCGGAAGCTGATTTCGCTCAGGATCTCCCGATCGCTGCCGGGATAGCGGAAATGAACGCCGCGCATCTCGACAGAGTGTTCGATGGGCGGCAGCACGACGGCATCGGGCCGCTCCTGTACGTCGATCGGCGTGTCGATAATCTCGTACACACGCACGGCGGAGGCGCCGGCACGCGAAATACCTGCTGCCTGGAAGCCGATGGTGAGGATGGGAAAGAGAAGGAAGCCCAGATATGTGTTGAAGGCCACCAGCTCGCCAACCGAGAGGCTACCGCCAATCACCTGTAAGCCACCGAACCAGATCACGGCCAGGGTGCCGAGGTTGGCGAACAGGAAGACCAGGGGGAAGTTGATGGAGACGGCGCGTACGGTTGTAAGGTTGGCATCCAGCAATTGCTCGTTGGTCGCGTGGTAGCGGGCCGTCTCGTATTTCTCGCGGCCGAACGCGCGGATAGTGCGAAGGCCCGCTAAATCCTCGCGCAAAATAGTGTTGAGCTGGTCGAGCATTCCTTGCACGCGTCCGAACAAGGGGCCGATCTGGCGTACAAACCAGGCCAGCAGGACGACAATCGCCGGAATAGGGATCAGCGAAACAAGCGCAAGGCGCCAGTTGAGCAGGAACAGCACGACGGTAGTGCCAACCAGCATCACTACTGCCGCGACAATCTGCACGATACCGGTGCCGGCGAAGGTGCGAATCTGCTCTACGTCATTGGTGACGCGCGTGATGAGCTGGCCGGTCGCCACGCGATCGTAATAGCTGAAGCTGAGGCGCTGCAGCTTGGCGAACAGCGAATTGCGCAAGTCGTAAGCGACGCCTTGGGAGGCCACTTCGGCCAGGTATCCCTGGAGGAAGCTGAAGAACCCGCGCAGAAGAGCCGTTGCTACCAGCCCGACCACAGCGATCACGATGGCATTGCGCTGCTGCCGCGTAACGCCTTGATCGATAGCGATGCGGATGAATTGAGGGGTAGCCAGGTTGAGGGCGGAGACGAGAATCAGGGCAAGAAGTGCCCCACCGGCGCTGCGCCAGTAAACACGCAGGTAGCCGAGCGCACGGCGTAGGGCTTTGCTAGCCGGCTGAGGACCTGAATCTCCACCGGGTTCGCCTCCTGTTGCCTGTGTGCGGCTGGTTGTCGGGTCACCACGACGCTCGGGCATGATCGCTCCTCAGACTGCTGCCCATCCCACCTTACTCGCGCTTGGCAGCCGGCAGATGGCACGTTCCGTTCGCAGTTCCAGTATGGCCGGTGTCTCGGCGCAACCGGGCGCTCGAACGGTGCAGCGTTTACACGTATGTAGATCAGCATACCTCAGGGTAACCCAATCGCGGACCTGGTCAATTGGGCAGGTCGGCTAATTGGTGCCGCGGACGTCGCCGACTGAGGCTGCTTAGGGGGCGTGTTTGACGGCCGGGTGGGTTGATGCGGGGTGGGATAGCGCATTAAGCGCGACTTTTGCTTCTTGCAAGTTTACGTTGTAGTACACCGCGTTCTGGAACTCTGTCTTCGCTGCCTGGATGTTTCCTTGCTTTGAGTCAATGTTTCCAAGGAGCATATAGAGCTGCGAGAATGCACGATTCCCGTTATTCAGAATTGACCTGGATATCGAGATTACTCTCTGGTAATCGCCCAACGCATAGTATGCTTGAATCGGTTCTATCTGGTACCACAGCGTACGGAACGGAAGTAAGTTTTGCACTCTTTCAAACTGTGCGACCGATTCCCTGTATTGACCTACATAATAGAGAGCAACCGAAAGGTTAAATCTGCTGTCGACGTCGGCGGGATTTGCGGCAAGCATGGCTCTATCCATTGTTGCGGTTGCCTGCCAGGCAGACTTTGTACTAATGTTCGTACCCAAAATATCTTCCGCCAGATGTTGCTTGCTCTTAGGAACAAGCACAAGATATTCGTAGTTGTACTTCTTCCACATGTAGTCAAGGTCGGCATAGGTAAACGTTACATTATGCCCCTGCATTGAATCATCTTGGGTGATAGTGCCGTCGACGTTGCTATACCCTTTCACGACGCGATAGTGTCCTATGTCGTCATGCTTACCCATGGTTGTTTCAACCATCACCGGTAAGCCAATGGCAATAAACTTCTTCAGAAGCGGGATATTGCCATTAGGCCTAAAGTATGCGAGCAAGCCAAATTTCCGGGCCTCGGTGGCAAGCTCTTCAAAGGTTACATCCTTATCGTCGTTGTCCCCTTGTTGGTTTTGGTCTGGCCGCAACACCTGGCCCAACACTGCCTGGCTTTGGTTTATGCCGAAATAGGACAATGCCATGGATAGCGAGGCCGGGCCGCAGTTATTCCAGGTTTCGAAGATCTGATAATCGTTTTGCAATACCTTCGATGCCGGCAGCCGGATCACCGTTGTAGGAGCAGGCGTCGCCTTGTGCGGGGCAATGACGGCTGTGGAGTCGTTCGCCACAACGGCCGGCTGGGCCGAGGCCCGTGGCTGCGTAGGCGGCACATTTGTAGCCTTGGGCTGTATGGGAGTCGCGGTCAGGGCCACCGCGGGCCTGGCGTTGCGGGTCGCGAGCGGCGTAGAAAGAGCAGGGGTGCCCGTGCTATTGCCAGTCGCACCAAGTGCGCCGGCCTTATCACTGGCGGTGGCGACGCCCAGTGCCCGACGAAACATATCCGCCGCCGCGGGACCGCCGGAACCGGTTAACTGGCCGAACAGCCACCAGACGCCGGCCGCGATCGCAGCTAGGGCAAACAGCTGGCGAATCCAGCGATGCTTTCGCCGTCTCGCGTATTGCGTTGAAGTCCCGTGGCGTGGGATCCGTACCACCCGTGTCGCTGGTTCCTTACGAGTATGCTGCACGACCCGGGGCCTTTGGTTCTTTATGGATAATCCGTACCACCCGTGTTACTGGTTCGGTTGCCTAGGTTTTCGTGTCTGACTCTATTAGATGTAGCGCCAGGCTGCAATCTGGTCGAATTACTTGCTTGAGCGCACTATAAGCCGGTGCGTGCGCAGACTTCAGAACCCTCGCTGTCCAACGACCCACGGCGTTGCGACGAGGCGACTATTGTGGCATGCCATAGTGGCCGCCCATTGAGCATATCGTCGCAAGGACGACCCGTCCAGAGTAATTTTCGTTCCTTGGCCTCACTACGACCGCGTAGATCAGGCAGCCGGCACGTCCGTTCGCGCCCGTTTC
>JAQBPC010000381.1 GCA_028287725.1 Chloroflexota bacterium
GTCATCGGCTCGTGCTTGGCAAGTCCTTGCGTCTCGGTCCCGCCAAGTAGCTCCAGCAACTCGTCGCGAAGCGCGCCCTCCAGCTCCTTGGCTTCCGTCAGATGCTCGCGTTCAACGCGCAACTGGAGTTTCTGAATGATGTCCAGCGAAATATCGACCCCGATATCCGACCTGATAAGCAGCTCCTCGAGCTCCTCCCACAGCGCGTCGTCGATGACTTGCTGGGTAAACAGGTTCGTTACCCGCGAAAACACGCCTTCGCGCGTTTTACGCAGACTTTCGCGGAATGGGTTAAGGCGCTTAAATCGATCAAACATATATATTTAGTATCCCCGTTCAGAGGCGTCCATGCCAATTAGCCGCAGGTCAACAACATGGTGGATGCTGATCTTGACCGGCAGGGCTTGGGCAGACAGCCTGCCGCCGGCGCAAAACGCATGGCAGGGGTAGGTTGGGTAGAGGTTCTTCTATGTACTTACCATATTGGGAGCGAAACTCAAAGACGCCCAGAGGAGTCATTAGTGAGGTAATGGTGTACATGCTACACTTTAAATGACCATGGTTGCACTATTCACTGGAGGCCACTGAGTGCCGTATGTCTACAAGTATCCTCGCCCGGCTCTCACTGCCGATGCCGTTGTATTTACAATCGTCGAAGAACGTCTGCACGTCTTACTGATTCGCCGTGCCGGTGAGCCCTTCGCAGGTTGTTGGGCTGTTCCGGGTGGATTTTGCCGGGAGAACGAGCCCGCGGCAGAAGCGGTAAAGCGTGAATTGGCAGAGGAAACCGGCATCACCGGCGTGTGGTTGGAACAGTTGAAGACGTTCGACACGCCCGGGCGCGACCCACGAGGCTGGGTCGTCTCGGTTGCTCATGTGGCCCTGATTAACGGTGCGCGCGTGCAACTTGACAGCGCCAGCGATGCTGCGGACGCTCGATGGTGCCCGGTAGATGATCTGCCGCCATTAGCCTTCGATCATGCGCAGATCGTGGGATACGCGCTGCAGCGCCTCCGCAACAAGCTCCGCTGGGACAACATCGGCAGCCAACTGCTGCCCGTGAAGTTCACCATGGCCGCCCTTCAGCTGGTGCACGAGGCGGTTCTGGGTTGCACGCTCGATAAGCGCAACTTCCAGAAGCGAATGCTCGAGGGCGCCACGATACGCGACACGGGAACCACCCTCGTTACGGGCAAACGGGGGCCACAACCGAGGCTATTTGCATTCGTGGACCGCAGCCGCGAAGGGGATGCTCACGACGGAGATTGCTGTAATGCAGTGTCTGAGGAGAGGATGCCGTGAATACACAACACACCACCGGCAGCGCACTTGCCAACAGCGCGGCGCCGTATCTGACGTTTCTTGAAGAATGGCAAGCGCAACTCCAGCCAACGACCAGCAACCCGAGTCAGGCGGCAGTGCTCGTCGTGGACATGATCGAGGGCTTCGTCGAGCATGGGCCGCTTGCCAGTCCGCGAGTGGCACGAATCGTTGCGCCGGTGTCGGCGCTGCTCGAGGCATACAACGCGAGCGGCGGCAGCCATGTGTTGCTGCCGGAAGATTCACACGTTCCTGATTCCCGTGAGTTTCGCAGTTACCCTCCCCATGCCATAGCCGGCACCAGCGAAGCACGCACCGTCGCAGCACTGAAGGCTATCGAACGTCCATCATGGAAGCACTTTCCCAAACAGACGCTCAACGCGCTTGGCGAGCCGGCCGTACAGCGCGAAGTTTTCGAGCTGCTCGCGTCAGGCATTCGAGATTTTGTGGTGATCGGCGACTGCACGGACCTTTGTGTCTATCAGACCGCTATGGCGTTGCAGATTATGCTCAACCGTCCGGAGCATGCCGCGTATCGGGACGCTCGTATCATCGTGCCGGCTAGCGCGGTGGATACATACGATTTCCCGGTAGAGCTGGCGCGTAATGCCGGCGCACAGCCGCATCCAGCTGAGTTGTTACACGCGACCTTCCTGCACCACATGGCTCTCAACAGTGTGACGGTGTGCACGGAAGTGCGCTGGGCAGCCTGATAGTACATGGAAGGGAACAGAACCGACATCTCCCACGGCGTGGCCAGCCTGCTGGACTACACACTGGATAGCGCGTTCTTCAACGGCGCTACTTTATCCCGTCACCGCCACGTGGCAACCGCCTTGAGGTAGTGCCGGTATTTGTGCACCAGCAGTCAATTAGCGAGTAGTATGCTCCGACGCCTTCGAAGTTGTCGGTAATGTAAAGGTAAACGTACTGCCCTGTCCTTCTTTGCTCTCGGCCCAGATGTTCCCACCGTGAGCTTCAACAATATGCCGCGCGATCGGCAAGCCCAGTCCGGTGCCGCCTCGAGACCTGACTCGCGATTTGTCGGACTTGTAGAATCGTTCGAAGATACGCGAGAGATCATCGCGATGTATCCCTACACCTGTGTCGATTACCGCGATAGCAACGTGCTGGTCCCGGTGCGATGCCTGAATGTGGACACTGCCTCCCTCTGGGGTGAACTTAATGGCATTAAACATGAGGTTCAGTAATACCTGCACCGCCTGGTCGCGGTCCGCGAGCACATCCGGTAGCGGTTCATCGAGATCGGTAGAGACATGGATACCCCGGTCCTCTGCCACGACCGACAACCTACTCACGGCCTGTTCCACCAGGTCCGCTACTGGTACCGGCTCGCGCCGGAAGGGGACTTGTCCGGACTCCATGCGAGCGAGCTCCAGGAGCTCGTTTACCATTTGAATCAATTGATCGGCTTCGACGCCTATACGGTGGACGAATCCCGCGGCGACATCCACGTCATCGAGAGCGCCGGCCTCGAGCGTGTCGACCAGCAATCTGATGGAGGCGAGCGGGGTCCGCAGCTCATGCGATACATTTGCCACGAAATCTCGCCGTATAGTCCTGAGATGCCGTAGCTCGCTCACATCATGTAGTACGAGCAGCGTATCACCCGAGTCCAGTGGATGGGCACTGACTTCGACGAAATGGCCGGGCTCCGGCACGATGACGCCCGCGGCGCTTCGACGCTGATGCACCGCCTGCCGAACACTCTTGATCACGTCGGGCGATCCTGCGAGGTCGGCAAGGGTCGCGGCGCCGCCAATGCTAGAATGGAGCAGTTTCGACGCCAGATCATTCTGAAGCACAATTCTCTCGTCGGAGGCGATAAGAGCGAGGCCAACCGGAAGATGCTTCTGAAGCTCTTCGGTCTTCAGCAGGAGCGAGTGCTCCCGGTCCCGTGCCGCAAGCTGCCGTCGCGCGTTGCCTAACATGTTCTGTAGGTCGCCGACGCGAGCGTGCGCATCAACTACCATAAAAATGGCCAATCCCGCCGTAAGGATCATGGCAATGAATATTGCAATCGTGGATAGTGGCATCGTGCCTCCGAACGTGGAGCCCATCGCCCAGTGAGCGCAGTCAAGCGATGTGGGGCTTCCGGGGAGTATAGTACAGGTCAGACGCTCAAACAGGAGCAGTTGGGTGCACGGAGTGGGTGATGCACAAGTTCTCTTTCATTCGGATGGTGTTGACGATAGGGGCTGCGCTGTTCGTGTCCGGCTGGGTATATCTGTCCCATCCTGAGTGGTTTTCGAACAAGAGCACCTTCGTCCTGCCCGTAGCCGAGCACAGGGCCACACCCGACACGCATGTCCCGACAGCCAAACGGGTCGCTACGGCTACGCCCGCCACCCCCCGCGTAGGCATGACAGAGCATGTGGACGATATCTGGGTCACGCCGTATCTGATTGAGCATAGTCAGGGTGCTCACGGTATTGTTCCAAATATCGGGGATGAATTCCTGGTGGCGCATCTCAGAATCGTGAATCGGAGTCAGGTAGACTTCACCGTGCGTGCGGCCGCCTTCCAGTTACTCGACGGCCACGGACAAATCAATCCACCCATACAACAGGATTTTACCCGGCAGCGCTTGCGCGAGGTTCAGCTGATACCGGGTGGGCATACCGAAGGTACACTCATTTTTGAGGCGCCGCTTCGTGATTCCGCGTCGACGCTGGTGTATCAGCCGGATACGCTCGATCCAAGCAAGAGAAAGATCTGGCTTACGAGATGAAAGGGCCGATTGTGGACAATCTGACGCTGGTGAGGCATCCTCTTGTCGACCATTCGATGAGTTACCTTCGCAGCGCGGATACCGATACCGAATCCTTTCAGCGTCATGCCCAGGTAGTCACTCGCGTGCTTGCGCTCGAAGTATTGCGCGATCTGGAGACGACACCAGTCAACATCCAGACTCCGCTTGAAGCTATCGAGTCGCAGCGGCTGGCGCGCCGCGTGATCTTTGTGCCGGTGCTCAGGTCGGGCCTCGCATTGCTCGATACAATGAACAACTTTGTCCCCGGCAGCAAGGTCGGCTTCGTAGGGATGGAGCGCGACGAAGGAACGGCGATTGCTCACCAATATTACAGCAAGTTGCCGCGCCAACTCGGCGAGAGCCTGGTCGTGATCCTCGACCCAATGCTGGCAACCGGTGGGTCCGCGCTCGGCACGCTCAACCTGCTGCATCGCGCGGGCGCGACAAATATCCGCCTGGCGTGCATTGTCGCGGCGCCCGAAGGGGTTGAGCGCTTGGTCACAGCGGACCCGACTATCCGCATTTTTACCTGTGCCCTTGACCGCGAATTGAATGAGCGGAAGTTTATTGTGCCGGGCTTGGGCGACTTTGGGGATCGATACTTCGGCACCGCCGGGGAGTAGGACTTGCGCCAGGTCGAGACCACGGGCCTGGCAGCTAATTCTTCGGCGTCCCTGTGCAGTGCGCGGGTCCATGCCGGCAGCTGAACAGGAGATAATACATAGATGACAGCAATGAGAGCGGCGAGACGCCCATCGCCCGTTGCCGCGATGCTGGCGGCTGACGGCGTCATTGCGCGAAACTTGCCCGGATACGAGCAGCGTGCCGGCCAGATTGAAATGGCCGAAATGGTGCTTCGCGCCATTACGCGTGGCGAGCACGCAGTGGTGGAAGCCGGTACGGGCACGGGCAAGAGTATGGCGTATCTGGTTCCAGCCATCTACTCTGGCAAGACCGTGATTATCTCCACCGCGAATAAAGCCCTTCAGGAGCAATTGATCCGGAAGGATATTCCATTTCTCCAGCGTGTGCTGCCGATTCCATTCGACGCCGCGATCGTCAAGGGCCGCGGGAACTACGTGTGCCTCGATAGATACCGAGACGAGGAAGCCTACCAGCAGTTGATCGGCGGTGGCCGGGGCTGGAAGCGCCTGGCCGAGTGGAAGGACCAAACCGAGTCCGGCGACTTCGACGACCTTGACGTTGCGTTGCCCAATGACCTTCGAGGGCGCGTCATGTCCACCACGCGCACCTGCGTTGGGCAAGTATGCGACTTGTACGAGGTCTGCTTCGTCGAGACGGCCTATCAAAAGGCGGAGGCGTCCAGAATCATTGTCTGTAATCATGCCTTACTTCTGGCGGATCTTCACTTGCGCGACCTTGGCGCACATGTCCTGCCGGACCGCGACGCGATCATTATCGACGAGGCGCATCACCTGGAGGATGCGGCGATCAACGCGTTAATCGTGCAGTTAGGTCCAACAGAAATACTCGAGCTACTCGAGAATGCGCTCATCAAGCGCCATGTCGACGCGTCGCTGCTGGATCGCGCCTCGCTTGCCGGTAAGAGGCTTGCAGATGAGATTCGCCACGTGTGCGGGCCGTACCAGCGCATTATCCTCGAGCCGCTACCGGCCGGTGAAGCATTCGCCGACCTGGTCGTCGAGATGTCTGACGCTATGAGTCGCACGAATCCATATAAGGCAACGGAGCGAACCAAGGAGGCACGCCGGTATACCCGCGTATTGGAGTGGTTACGCGAAACGGCGAGCACGGCTCGCCTCGTCGCCAAGGTCCACGACCAGGACAGTGTTCGCTACAGCCTCACCTCCGAGGGAGGGCGCGATCGCGGCGCGGCAGTTCGCTGGTCTCCGATCGACGTCTCACGCCAGCTGAATGAGCTACTTTTCGGGCGTTACCCAACAATCTGTACCTCGGCTACGCTTGCGACCGCTGCCAGGCGCGATCCCGACGGCGAGCTCGAGGACACGAACAGCGGGCCAGGCCCGTTCGACTATTTTCGTTCGCGCGTTGGCTGCGAGGAAGCCCGAGAATCCGTGATACCGAGCCCCTTCGATTTCTACAATCAGTGCCTCCTCTACGTCGCGCGCACCATGCCCGAGTTCTCGCCGCACAACCAGGAGGCGTATACGCAGGCGCTTGCCGTACACCTTGAGCGGCTTGTCACCGCCAGCCGGGGTCGTGCGTTCTGCCTGTTCACGAGCTACAAGATGCTCGACCGCGTCTACGAGCTGCTTGCGGGCCGACTGGAGTTCCCGCTCCTTCGCCAGGGCGAAGCGCCGCGCCCGGAGCTGTTGCGGCGGTTCCGACGAGACAAAGGCAGCGTGTTATTTGCCACGCGAAGCTTTTGGGAAGGCGTCGACGTGG
>JAQBPC010000471.1 GCA_028287725.1 Chloroflexota bacterium
ATCGACGGTGGCGGCGTGGACCGCCAGGTGGTCGGGGTGCCGCGTGATGCCGGCCGGGCCGAAGGTGATGACGACGTGCGGGCGGCATCGCTCGATCGCATCTTGCACCAGGGCTTCCAGCACCTCCGGTGGAAGCTCTGCCAGGGTACCGTCTTCGAAGTCCAGCACCTCGATACCTGCGAAGCCGATCGTCGCGGTGGCGTCTCGCAAGTCTTGCTCCCTGAGTGCCCCGAGCTCATCTGGCGTGGGCGCCGGTTGTAGGCTTGTCTGGCCATGCTGGCCGCGTGTGAAAAACAGACCATGGACGATCGCCCCTGCCTGGGCATGCATTGCCAGCATTGCCGCCGGACCGAAGCTCTCGTCGTCCGGATGCGCCAGTACGGTGAGAATGCGCAGTGGCTCCCTGGTCACACCTATGTCCACGCGCTCGCCTCGTCGATCGCGGCGATTGACTCCTGTGACAGCTTCAGGTCGGCAGCGGGGATCAGCTCGCGCAACTGCTCGGGGTTGTTCGCGCCCAGGATCGGCGACGTGATGCTTGGTCGTGCCAGCAGCCAGGCCAGCGCTACCTGCGCGACGGTGGCGTTATGATCGCTCGCGGCGGCATCGAGTGCGGCCAGCAGCTTCATGCCGCGCTCGTTCATGAACTCGCTCGCATTGCGCTCGGCACGCGCACTGTCGGGTAGCGGCTGCCCCACACGGTATTTGCCCGAGAGGAAGCCGCGGGCGAGCGGGGAATACGGGATCACGGCGATCCCCTGGTCGAGGCAGAGTGGCTCCAGCTCGCGCTCGAACTCATCCCGGTGGGCAAGACTGTAGTTGGGTTGCAGGCTGTCGTATCGCGCGTAGCCGTGCTTATCGCTTTCCCAGAGGGCACGGGTCAAGCGCCAGGCGCTGTAGTTGGAGGCGCCCACGTACCGTACCTTACCCTGGCGCCGCAGGTCGTCGAAGGCGCTCATGGTCTCGTCGAGCGGCGTCTCCTGGTCGTCCGAATGTGACTGGTAGAGATCGATGAAGTCGGTCTGCAGGCGGCGCAGCGAGGCCTCTACCGCATCCATGATGTGACGGCGGGAAAGTCCCTGGTCGTTCGGCCCCGGGCCCATCTGGCCACGTACCTTGGTAGCGAGCACGATGCTCTGGCGGTTCCCTCGGGCCTTCATCCACCGGCCGATGATCTGCTCCGAGACGCCTCCGGGGTTTCCCTCGACCCAGCGGGAGTACACATCAGCGGTGTCGAGAAAGTTGCCGCCGGCCTCGACATAGGCATCCATCACGGCAAAGGAAGCTGATTCATCGGCCGACCAGCCGAACTGCATGGTGCCGAGGCACAGTGGCGAGACTTTGAGTCCGGTGCGGCCGAGCGTTCTCGTCTCCATGAATATCGTCCTCTTTCAATAGCGATCCGCGTTGTCTCGTAGAATCATACCCTTGTGTCCCTGCCTCGTGCCGCGTGGGTATACGTTTGATCGCCCTTGTCGCGGCGCAGGCAAATTATCTCGTACAGGCGTAGGATAATCCGTGGGCAGTGTCTCGCCGTCGAGTCGCTGCCTGCAACGAGTGTTGTGCTGTGTAGCTGGTGAAGGGAGCACGAGCAATGCGCGTGTTGGCCTATATCGAGTCGAAGTTTCCCGTGCCACCCGAGCAGATGCCCATGATGCTGGAGGGATTCAAAGCCTGGCGCGAAAAGTACCGTGGCCAAATGGAGTCGTTCTTCTTCTTCGCGGGAAGGCAAGGCGGCGGCGGCATTTTGAACGTGCCCGACGAGGCGGCACTGAACAAGATGATGCTCGAGTGGCCGCTTAGCCAATACAGCGATACCCGTATAGAGATGCTCGTCGACGGCGACGTGGCGCTCAAGCAGTGGGAAGTCGCCGTACAGTCGATGCGGCAGCCCGTCCATGCCTAGCAAAGCGCTTCGGCTGCTAACAAGGTGAAACGCGCACGACAATCCGGCGGCCCCTGGCGCTTGTGCAAGCGCCAGGGGCCGCCGTCGTAATGTCGAAAAAAGCAGCTACGCTTTAGGGGCCGTCTTCGCCGGCATCATGGCAGTGGTGCTCGGCGGGTACCTGGGGTGCGACAGTGTTGCCGACGCTGTGACGCGTGTTGGCGCTCGACGTGGGTTGGTTGGCAGCCGCGGCGCCTATACCGGCCAGGGCGATGGTACTGGCTAACACAAGGGGGCCGCCGTGTCCGGCCACGAGCCAGTGGGTGAAGCGCGTGAACAGCGAATGCGCGTACGTGGTCAATGCCTGCATAGGACGATCTCCCCTTGGTTGGATGCTTGCCGTTTCCGCCTATATTTTCATACTACACCCACGCCGGTTAGTTGCCAGGACTGAGGAAGCTTTACCTGTGTACGGCCTGCTCATGCATCGGAGGCATTAGGCGAGAACGCAGCCGCCCCGCCGCTGTGGCATGGCGAGGAGGATGGCGCCTTCTGGCTGGCCGTGGGTGCCGGTGACGTCACTGGTCCCACTACATTTTCGACGTGCTCGTGCCGACAGGGTTTAGGTTGTTTATCGACCGTGGCTATGCTAGTCTGGATCCCAACGAGCGAGAAGCGCTCGTGCCGTGAATGCTGAGAACCGCAGCCCTCGTTAGGGAGCGACGTCACACGGACGAGAGGGTGCTGTAACCTTCTCTTGCT
>JAQBPC010000497.1 GCA_028287725.1 Chloroflexota bacterium
TGGTGGCGCTGGTTCTCCTGTGGCGCGTGCCGCTGCAGTTTGGCGTTGGTCTGGCTGCGGGCTGCACAGTCATCTACGCGAGCTTCTCATTGTATCGGGGTTACCTCATCTATCGAGCACTCTCCCATGACCTGGAAGTGCCGGTCTCTGCCGAGGAGCTCGCGGAGCTGGACGAATCTACTCTCCCCATTTATACGGTCCTCGTCCCGCTGTATCGAGAGGCGGCAGTTTTACCGACATTGATCGCCGGCCTGGCGCGCCTTGACTATCCCAAGACGAAGCTCGACGTCAAGCTGCTGCTCGAAGAAGACGACCGAGAGACGTTGGACGTAGTAGCGGCAACCCAGCTCCCACCTTACCTTCATCCGGTGATCGTACCGGCGGCAAAACCCCGGGGTAAGCCAAAAGCCTGCAACTATGGACTTATTCACGCCCAGGGTGAGTTCGTGGTCATTTTCGATGCTGAAGACGTGCCAGAGCCCGATCAGCTCAAGAAGGCGGTACTTGCGTTCCGAAAGGTGCCGGCGGATGTGGCCTGCTTACAGGCGAAGCTCAATTACTACAACGCCAACCAGAACCTGCTCACGCGCTGGTTTGCTATTGAATACTCGATGTGGTTCGACCTCTTCCTACCCGGGCTAGATGCCAGCAAAGCCCCTGTTCCGCTCGGCGGTACATCAAACCACTTTCGTACCGCGTACCTGCTGGAGGCAGGCGCCTGGGATCCCTACAATGTCACGGAAGATGCCGATCTCGGTATCCGTTTGTATCGCCGCGGCTGGAAAACCGCGGTAATCGAGAGCACCACGTACGAGGAAGCTACAAGCGAGGTTTACAACTGGATCCGCCAACGCTCGCGGTGGGTCAAGGGCTACATCCAAACGTATCTGGTGCATATGCGGCACCCCGTGCAGTTGTGGCGCGCCATCGGCGGCAAAGCGTTCTTTAGCTTCAACATGGTCGTCGGTGGAACGTTCTTCGGCTTTCTTGTTAACCCGATTCTATGGTGTTTGACGGCTCTCTGGTATCTGTCGCACGCGCACTTGATTCGTGACATGTTTCCGGGAGCAGTCTTCTATTTGAGCACCTGTAGCTTGCTACTCGGCAACACGGTCTTCATCTATCTGAACGTAGCAGGCTCCATGCGGCCAGGCATGTATGACAAGGTGAAGTACTCGTTCCTTTCTCCTCTGTACTGGGCGCTGATGAGTGTGGCCGCCTGGAAGGGCTTCCTGCAACTGTGGACGAACCCGTTCTACTGGGAGAAAACGCAGCATGGACATTATCGAACCTTGGCGCCTGCTGCTCCGACGCCCGCGCTCGCATCTGAGAATCCATCACCGCACGCCGAAGTGGCCTAGACAGTCAGAGATCGTCGCACCGGTCCGCTTTCGGCAATACTGCGGCCGAATTATAAGTCGCGCATCAGCAATTGATAGCAGCAGAGTGGCCTGTACAAGGTGATTCGCTTGCCCAAAACCTTTAATTAGAGGAGAGTTGGATGCTTCACCGCTCGAGTCCAGGTGCTTTCGCCGGCTGCCTGCTGCGCCTGCGAGTAGTGCGCTTCGCTCTGGTTGGAGCGGTGGGAATTCCCGTGAATGTCGGCCTACTTTGGCTCTTTCACAAGGGTCTGCATGTCCAAACAATCGTTGCATGGCTCTGGGCCTTTGAGCTCTCCGCCTTGCTCAACTTCTACGCTAATCAACGATTCACCTATCGCGAACAGACGCACGTGCGCGGCAAGGAATGGCTCAAGCGCGCATTTCGAGCTCAAATCAGCTCAAGCTCAGGTGTCCTCATAAACGCTGCCGTGTTTGGACTTTTGCTCGGTATGGGCATTCGCTATCTCGAAGCCGATGCCGGCGGTATCGTCGCCTCCTTCTTCGCAAATTTCCTGATCGCTAACAGGTTCGTTTTCACTCCTGCCCGCTCTGCCGCGGACGCCACTTCGCGAGCGGTTCAAGGCCAACTCTTCAACCAGAACGCCGCGAAGATGGTCGTGAGTGACCATATTGACGACGCGGGTATTGGACCGCAAATGGTTGGTGTTCCGTTCCCGGCGCACAGTGAGCCTGAACTGGCGCTCGGTGCCTCAGGTAGCTTCGTTTCTACAGAGGAGGTTGCATAGGAATGCCTGATAAAAGCACATGCGTCACCACCAGCCACCATCTCAATCAGCCAGGCAAGTGGGCTTAGCATGCCATTCGGATAGTGAGACGTACTGCATCTGTATCCGATCGGGTGTTATTTGTTGCAATGCCGCTGGCATATGGTGGAGAAGTGGTTTAGACCTCGGAACAGCAAAACAGCCATGCCTTAGCGGAGTCGCGAATGATCGTGGACGTGCGCACGCCACTTACTGTGGACACCTTTCAGGGCCCATCGGTCAGCCAGCACCTGGTTCTCACGCAATTCGCCGCCGCTTCTGATCGGGCTGTTATAGGTAACAGCGCTGGTAAAGCCACAGCCGACAAGCATGCAGGTTCCGCAGACAAACCCGAGTTTCCAGCGTGGCATCCGTCTGCAAGGACTCGTGCTCTCGAAGATGAAATAGCTCTTAAAGCTTCAAAGCCGGCGGAGGTGCGCCAGCAGGTATCCAGACAGCTGCTGGAACTGGCACACGTTGAAGTGGTGGTTTCTTCATTCACCTCCTTTCGGGAGGTGGGTCACTTTCAACAAATGCTCGCCGGCTTACCCAACGTAGGCAGCATTCTGGTTCGGCACCTGCGTCATGGCACCCTCCAGGTCCGTGTGGAATACCGGGGAACCACGAAGCTGCTCGAAGCGCTTGAGGGTGCGTACCCGCGTCGCTTTGACGTTCTAAGCCAGGAGCCATACAGGATCGAGATTGTGCTCCGGGAAGCGCCAGCTCTTGCGGAACGGAAGTGACCCTGCCCGAGGCGCCGTGCTTGACTATCCGCTGCATGTTTGGATTTCACCGCCGACTAGGCATAGAAGGGGGGTGGTCGCCAAACCTGAGTTCCGCGCCATGTCTAACTGACCAACTCTACTGTTTTGGTCGTAAGAATGACTGTTTGTGCACTGTGGAAAGGAGAGGCTCTTGGTGCGTCGTTGCATGGGACTTCTGGCAATTGTCGTTGGCTTGGCTTACGTATCGCCTCCCACGTCGGCATTGGCCGCGCCAAAACCAGGCAATGCCCATAACAAATGGTGCAAGGTCGGAAACAATCCATGGTGTGCAGCGCCAGAAGCGCCGCTGCCGGTTGAGCTGCCATTGGCAGCGCTGATAGTCATTGGAGGTTTTGCCTATGTGGTTCGCCGGCGGCACAGTCTGCCGGAGCTCGACTAGGTCGCGTTATGCACTTTTGCTAGGAGACAACATATGTTACGTCGCTTTATTGGTACCACGGCCATCCTGGTTGGATTGGCCGGCATATCGCCCGCTTCCGTAGCGCTCGCCTCGCACGTAGACATGCACGCGGCCTGGTGCAAGGGGGTAAACCCACCTCCGCAGTGCAAGACACCGGAGGCACCGCAGCCGATCGGCTTGCCTCTAGCAGGTCTGGCAGTAGCAGGCGGTTTCGCATACTTCGTGCGCCGGCATCACCGCCAGCCGCATAGCGTCTGATTTGATCGGGGCGAAGAGGGATAGAGAACAGCATGGCAGTTGCAGCAGAGCCGGGGAGCACGCGGACACCGGCGGCAGTTGAGAGCGCACGGACCAGGAGAGGACTGACGTTGCCCTTTGCGATGCGTGTCCATCTCCCCCGTCTCACCGACCGCGCCGTGCTCCTTCTGCTGTTGATCGGTGTCGGCATCGCTGGTTGGCCATCGCTCAGCACCCTTCTGCCTGAAGCAGGTGGCGACACACCGCTGTCTTTTGTTCCGTTGGTTCCCTTCATCGGGGCAGTTTTCTTGATGGCGCGCTGTGATGGCATGCGCATCCGATCGACTCCACGCGATGGATTCGTCGATGGGCTTTCCCTACTGTTGCTGGCATCGGCAAGCTTCGTAGTACTGCTGGTGTTGCCCACCTCAATGTCCTGGTACTACTGGTTGGACCGCCTGGACATTCTTGGGTTAATCTTTGTCCTTGCCAGTTTGATCGTCATAGTCTGGGGCCTGCCCGGGGTGGCCCGACTCGGTCCAGGCCTCCTGTATCTACTTCTCGCGTGGCCCCTACCGTATCTACAGATCTACAACAAGCTTATTCCGCCTTTGACAGCGGCGACGGCAATGGCCACGCGAGCAATCACGCCGCTTCTGCCGCTGGGCATTCGATCCGATACCCAATCGACGGATCAGTTATTGATTCCGTTTCACGGTCAGCTGAACCATATCGTAATCGCCCAGGAGTGCTCTGGAATTAATGGCGCACTGGGTCTCGTCGTGGTTGGGCTTCCATTGGCCCTTCTTGGTCGTGGCACCTGGGAGGCGCGTGTCACATGGCTGGCGCTAGGATTGGGCCTGTCCTGGCTCGTAAATCTGTTTCGTATCAGTGTTATCGCCGCGGGAGTGGCCATATGGGGTCCGGATGTCGCACTGAACTGGCTGCACCCTGTTCTAGGCCTGATCCTGTTTGCAATCAGCTTTGGCGTCCTCCTTGGGCTGGCTGGCTTTTGCCGGCTCGATATCACCGCGCCGTTCCGCGCATCCCCACGTCGCGCAATAAGGCCACCGGCGCTGGCCCAGGTTACCTGGAAACGTTGGGTCATAGTTGGCGCCACAATCGGTATGTGCGGCTTGCTTGAAAGCAACTTGAACCAATTCGGGTGGCTATCCGAATCCAAATTGCCACGCATCGGCACGACGAGTGCGTCGGACCTTTTTCAGCCCCCGCCCGGCTGGCGTGTGGTCGGCTCAGAGCCGATAGATGGCTGGCAGCCACTGTTCGGACCTGCCTCAATTTCCAAGTTGGTCGTGCTGCGCGGTCCGGTAGCGCCACTGGTGTTCGTACAGGCGGTTCTTACCAAGGATATAAGCGACTTCAATACCTATGGCGTCGAGCAGTGTTATCTGTTTCATGGCTACAGCCTCAACACTGTACAGCACGTTGCGTTGGGCAATGGCGTTACCGCGACGCTTATCGACTTCCGGCAGGATGCCAAGCAGCGATCTGCATCGCTTTACTGGGTACAACCGGTGCAAACACCAAGCGGTACGTTCCACGAACGCATTGTAATTGGCACCGACGTCAATGCGTTCAAGTCCCTAAAGGCACTGCCCATCACAGGCACCATAGCGGGAGCAACGGTGGTGACCAAGCTTAGCGACTCGGTCATGGACATCCTGTCCCCGTGGGGCAGTGGCACTGCCGGACCCGAATACGCAAACGCTAACCGCTACCTGGAGTGGCTCGCACAGGCGACCATTTCGCATGAGCGGACACGTAGTTGATGACGTGCCGGACTCAACTGCCCTTCCAGCTATTCACGACCCGGCAACTTCGAGAAACTTGAGGCAAGCACAAGACGATGTATGGTTTGCGGGAGCTACTCACCAATGATTGAAAAACCGGCGACATGCCATAGACGCACTCGAGCAGTCCATCCGGTGTTTCCCTGTAGTTGGGTAAACTTCTCGCTGGTGCTAATGCTTATCTCCGCCTGGTCACTGGCGCTGACAACTGCTGTGCCGGTATCGGCACATGGAGGTCACAGTCCGCAAGCGACCACGTCGCCCATCGTAAAGTTCTCGTCCTTAGGTTGGAACAGCCAGTCTGTCTCAGGAACCAATCCGAACCTTGACTTGTACATTGCAGGCCCGGGTGATGTCACCCTGGGCGACAACACAATTCTAACGATCAATTACAGTCGGTCTGGCCTCCTTGACGCCCAGCATTCGTTCGTCGCCGTGTTAGTCAACGGTGTCAATATCGGTGGACATGTCCTGATTGGCGGCTTCCATCAGCCAGCGGCTTTCAGTCTCCCCATTCCAGCGAATCTGCTCATTAGCAACGGTTTCAATCATCTGCAACTCAACTTCAGTCTTCGGGATAAATTATCGATATCACCAGTGTGCGGAACCACAAACCCCGCGTTGAGCGCGACGATCTACGGCACCAGTATGCTTCGCTATGACGCGCGCCCAGTAGCAGCCAAGGCCGGCTTTACTCCGGATCTGGCATTGCTGCCCGCGCCGTTCGCGCAGCCTGGAGCATCGGCACCGCCTAGTCTGCTCGTCGGCCTCCCGACCAGTCCGAGCGCGACGGAACTCACCGCTGCAGGTAATATTTTGGCCCGCTTTGGTGAAGACGCGCCTTCAGCGCCGCCACTCGTCAGCTCAATAGCCGCCATGGAACTAGCAAGCGGTGGCACTGCCGATGCGGATGAAGCACACTTGCTGCTGGTGGGTACGCCAAGCGACAACCCGGCGTTAACACGGATTGCCGGACACTCCCCGATACCCTTGCGCGGCGGGCTTTGGCGCGACGCCAAAGGCCGGCCACTGCCGAGTAGCCAAGGTGTAGTCCTAGAAGTGCGCAGCCCCTGGAATTCCTCGTACGCCGTCCTGGTGGCGAGCGGAAATGGCGGGGAAGGTGTACGGAGGGCAGGTCTGGTACTTGCCAGCGGCACGTTGCGGAGATTCCTGAGCGGGACGTATGCCACGCTCACGACAACTCCCGATGTCCGTCCAGCGCCCGCGACTGCCGGCGTGTCGACGCTTGGGAGCCTGGGCTACAACCCCGTCACCCTTCAGGGGAGTGGCGATTTAAGTTGGCATCTCAACTTCGATTTGCAAGGGTCGCCCACGCGAGCCGGTGTGTTTAATCTGGTGTTTGGACATGGTTTACTTCCGACCGATGGAGCGCCCACGATACGTGCGGATTTGAACGGTCAGCCGATTGCCAGCCGTTCTCTCCGAAGTGATGATGGACTGCGCCAGCAATGGGGTATACCGCTGCCAATCGACACGCTTAGAACAGGCACAAATACGCTTGACGTTCATTTCTTTCTGACTGCGTCGCAACCTAGTTGCCAGCAAACATCCAATCCTGGACTCTGGGCCACTATCGAGACCGCGAGCACGCTGACACTGCCGGGGACAGATGGAATCGCCGTGCCCGATCTCGGCAAGCTGCCGAACCCGCTGCTCGTGAACGCGAACCCGAATCGCACGATTATCGTGTTGCCGGACTCGCTCAAAGACGACACCGGCGCACTGAACCTCGCAGTATTCCTCGGCGCTCAGGCAAAAGTCGATACACCGGCGCTCAAAGTCCTGACCGCCGGCCAGGCGACAGAGAGGATACTGCAGGGGCACACGGTATTGCTGGACGGCTTGCCCAGCTCGAATCGACTGGTCAAGCAGATCCAGAATCGGCTGCCGCTGCGATCGTCAGTTGATGCCCAGACATTAGGGGGGCCTGCGGGAGCAGTACAGGCGGCAGCGGAAATGCACGGACGCTTCGGCCTCGTGGAAGAGTTTCTCTCACCATGGGATAGCGCACAGATCGCAGTGCTGATTTCCGGCTCGCAGCCACGGATGTTGAACGCGGCGCGAGAAGCGCTTGCCGGAGGAAACCTCAGCGGGACGGTCGCGCTGGTCGATCGTTCGGGCAGCGCGCGATCAATCGATACTGGGATCCAGGACCAAAGTCCGGCAGCCAAGGCCGCTGCCTCAAGCCGACCAATTAGGGCAATCGCCCTCGGAGGGATCATCCTCGCTGCCTTCCAGATACTGCTTGCTCTGGCTCGAGGCGTCAGCAAGAAAGGTACACGTACATGAGGCAGACACCGCTCGATCCCCTGCGCTGGGCGATTGGGGTCACGGCCATCGGCATCGGCGCCAGTGTTGCCGCGATGGCAACCACTGATGTGCAAGCATTGCCGATCGGCTTGGCATGCCTGCTCCTGATCCTGGTGGGCAATCTATCGCGTGTGTACCGGTTCGGCGACATTGTGGGTCTGTTGATTGGATGCGGCGCCTATGTGGTGGTCGAGCAAGACCGAGGCAGCAGCGGCCTAACGGCATGGGTGGCGGCAACGGCCGCGTTCGGCGTCACGGTAGCGGTATTCCGCTTCGTGGAAGAACGGATCCGAGTCGGCGAGGCACATATCGAGCGTGGGCACCAGGTGGCGGAGGACCTGACGCTAACAGATTTGAGCAGCCACTTGCTGAAGCGGCGCTATGGTGAGCTTGCGCTCGAGGAAGAAGTAACGCGGGCACGCCGCACAAACACCGAGCTTTGCCTCGTGCTTGTTGAAGTCGATACGGTCAATATCCAGCCATTAGAAGCTCGTCAGGATGACGAAGAGGAAGCCGCGGTGATTGGGGAGGTATTCCACAGCCAGCTTCGGTCGTGCGATCGGAGCGCGCGATTTGGTCCGGCGCTATTTGCCGCTATACTTCCGGCCACAAACGCGGAAGGAGGATCGATCGTGGCGCAGAAGCTTCGCCAGGGGGCAGAGCAGCCCGGTCACTACCAGATCCGTTGCGCGATAGCGGCATTTCCACGACACGCAGTCTCAGCTACGGAGTTGATGGAGGAGGCCGAGGCCGCTCTAGGACTTGCCCGTGCGGCTGGGCTTACGATCGTGAGTCCGTCCATGCTGCATAACTTCGCCGTTGCCACCTGATCGATCCATGGCGCAGCTGAACGAATCGCCTGCGCGGCCAAACTTCGGCAAAGCGGCGCACCGGTCAGCGGCGCAATGTGCGGCACGATTAGCGATGATAGCCACACTGGTCGTGGCCATTGCATCCTGGCGACCGGAAGATGCACGGGCAACAAGCTCATTGCCCAGCCCAGTTGCTCTGCGCGCAATGCTGCACGACACCCGGTTGCCGTCCAGCGATCTCATCGCGCTGTACACGCGTCTCACGCTGCATCAGGCTGCGCCGCTACAACTGGCGGATGGCGGCCGGCAGGCTGACGTGCCTGTCGGCCACGTCGACCGATTCTTCGTGTCAAATGGCTCGACGAGCGGATTCACGCGGCGCACGGCCACGCTGGTCGTTAAGACGGCCCACGCGTACTTCTACGTTGAGCAAGGAATAGCTATCGATCGCGCGGCCCTGTCTCAGACGGCTATTCGCTTTGAACAGCGGACATATCCGACCGACCGTGTGCTGTTTGGCAGCGAGCAGGCGTCTGGGAGCAGAGAGAATCCTCATATAACGATCTTCAATGGGCACGTA
>JAQBPC010000505.1 GCA_028287725.1 Chloroflexota bacterium
TCGCTGTTGCATCGCGTAACGTGACCAACGGGTAATGTTCAGTCAGGTAGGTCAGCGCGATCGCTGGAAAGGTTCGTGGCTCAATTCCCAGCACGGTTCGGGCGCCGATAGGCAACAGCATGTCCAGGAGCTGTCGAAGCCCCGCTCGATATTCGTCGGCTGGATCGAGCGGGTAAAGGTGGCCGCCAAACGAGTTATAGACGAGTAGCGAATCGAGAGTCTGATCGCGTCCGGCAGGCCCGGCCTCGGAAGCTGAAACGAACAAGACGCTGCCACTCTGGCTGACCCCAGCTATGTTTGGACCACCGGCAAATGAGCCTCCGGCGCCGATCGAAAGCGGCACGGTAAAGCCCGAAACATAGCAGATACTTGCGGGCTCCGATAACAACACCGCACCTATGCCGTCCGCGGCTAGCGCCTCGCGAAGACGGGCAAGTTCGTGACCGATAGGCAGCAGGTTACTCATGGGCGTCTATCCAATTCATACGACTAGTCGAAGGTTGGCGGTGGCAGCGATGCGGCGTCATCTTGCATTTGCTTGAGAGCGTCGTGCATAAGGACCTCGCCATCGACCAGGTGCCTGCGCATCAACGTCTCCGCGAGTTCCTCGTCGTGCTCCGCGAGGGCCTGGATGAGGGTTTGGTGACTGCCCACCGCACTGGCCAGGTCCATTATCAGCACGTCGGTGATACTCACGATCGTGGCGATCAGGCCAGCGAGTGGCTCCCACGCGGTGCAAAGCATCCGGTTGCCGGACATTCTCACAATTCGGCGGTGGAATTGGATGTCAGTCGCGGCAACAAGCTGGGTATTGCTCGAGAAGAGTCCTGCCTGCATCTCGTCGGCGACAGCCTGTAAGTCGGCGATCCCTTGGGCGTCGGCGCGCGACGCGGCGCGCCGTACGGCGTGAGACTCCAGAACACGCCTGCAGTCGTAGACACCATCGAGATCTTCTTCGGTAAAGCCGACCACAAAGGCGCCGCGTCGTGGCTCAATTCGGATCAGGCCCTCGTGCTCCAGTTGTGACAGTGCGTCTCGAACCGGCAGCCGGCTTACGCCGTAGCGCTCAGCGAGGACAGGTTCCGGGATGTGTAGCCCGGGAGGGAGTTCCCGCAAGATAATTGCCCGACGAAGAGCTTGCGCAACGCGCTCGCCTAGAGTGTCTTGCTGTACTACGCCCGTTGCGAACGAGTAGAGGTCATTGCCATTTCGCACTACCACCTAGTCGTCCCGTCGCAATCTGACAGGTAATAATTCATGAACCGTCAACAGTATACTATAACGCAGTTGATGTTTCCCTCTGTTTGGTTGGTTGCTGCATCACAGGTGGGTCAATGAAGATAACCTCAATCGAAACACTTCGACTGCCGGAGCACCCACACACAATCTGGGTGCGGATTCATACTTCGGACGGCTTGGTCGGGCTCGGTGAGACATATTACATTCCCGGGGCCGTTGAAGCAGTCATCCACGACTTCGCCGCGCCGCTGCTGCTCGGCGAGTCTGTGTTCGATCGCGAGCGACATTGGCAAAATCTCTTCGCCTATGCCAACTTCTTTGGCTACGCAGGCGCGGAGATGCGTGCCATCTCGGCACTGGATATCGCACTGTGGGACCTGCTGGGCCAGTACGCCGGTCAACCCATCTACAATCTGATCGGCGGGCAATGCCGCGAATCCATACGCATTTACAACACCTGCGTGAACACGCCGCTTTATGCCGATCAAGACGGCTTTTTGCAGCGCCCGGCCGAACTGGCCGAGTCTTTGCTGGCCGAGGGAATCACCCAGATGAAAGTCTGGCCCTGGGATCAGTTTGGGCCACAGCTTCAGGTGAAGGGATTCACCGGACCGGCAGGCTGGTCCGCGGTTGGGCCGGCGGGCCACGATCTTTCGCCCGAGCACTTAAAGAAGGGCCTGTGGACTGTGCAGGAGATCCGCAGGGCGGTAGGCGATCGCATGGATATCGCGATCGAAGGTCATTCCCGCTGGGATCTCAATATAGCGTTGCGCATTGCACGAGCGCTAGAGCCGTACGACGTTATCTGGATGGAAGACATCATCCAGCCTGACAGCGTGGACGATCTGGCGCGCCTCGTTCAGGAGACGAGGGTGCCGCAGTGCGTCAGCGAGCGGCTGTTCAGTAAGTACGCGTACCGCGAGGTGCTGGAACGGCATGCCGCGCACATTGTCATGCCCGACATCATCTGGACCGGCGGGATCACCGAAGCGATAAAGATCGCCACTCTGGCCGATGCCTTTCATCTCGCCATCGCGCCGCATGATTGCACGGGGCCCGTCAATGTCTTTGCCTGTCTGCATCTGTGCGCTGCCGTGCCGAACGCCATGGTCATGGAGACAGTGCGCGGCTTTCATCTTGGCTACTATCGCGATCTCGTGAGCAAACCGCTGCCGGTTCGGGGCGGTCAAGCGTACTTCGATCCCGCGCCCGGTTTGGGCGTCGAGCTGCGGCCCGAGGTGCTGTCTCGTCCCGATCGGCAAGTCCGAACGTCACAACTGTAGGCATCCGACGAGGGTATGACATCGCGCCGCGAATGAACCACCGATGTTGTACTTGTAATGACGTTCGTTGATTCCAAGGACGCGACTTGCAAACCGGTCCGCCTGTCGCCGCACGGCCGAAATCCGCCTGCGGCAACCGAGCCTCGACTAGCAGGTCCTACACTAACGCGCGATATGTTCCGTATGCAGAACGGTCATGGTCAACTCAAGCCCACGGCCCAATACAGG
>JAQBPC010000510.1 GCA_028287725.1 Chloroflexota bacterium
GTCTCGGCCTTGCCGCGCTGTTCGTCGCTCCTGCATGGCTGTTGGTGATTGGCGCGATGTGCGTCATCGGAATCGGTAATGGCGTGGTCGATAGCGGCACCAATGCGATGATGAACGATATCTCGCCGCCGGAGGGCCACGCACGCGAGCAGAGTTACCTCCACGCATTTTTTGGCTTTGGCGCACTGCTTGGGCCGCTACTTATCGGCGCATTTCTGGCTGCGCACATGGGCTGGCGGGGCGCATACGCCATTGTGGCCGTTGGCGCCCTGGCTCTTGTTGTAATGTTTTCACGCCTGCGGTTGCCTGACCGGCCTCAATCACATCCCGCCGTCAGCTTCCGAAGCGTACTTGCCCTCGCATTCACTCCCTTCGTGCTCGTACTGGCGCTCATGATAGGCGTGTACGTAGGCGGCGAAATCCTGCTTGGCGATTGGTCGGCCACGTACCTACAGCGAATCCATCACCTGGATAGGGTTGCCGCGGCGACGAGTGTTAGCCTTTACTGGGGCGGGATCGCGGTTGGTCGATTGCTCTCGGGACTTGCTACCCGTTGGTTCAGCGGCGGTGCGCTGCTGGTAGGAACTTCCGCACTGGCACTGGTATCGACAGTTGCACTCGTCGCTGCGCCAAATGCGCCGTTTGCCCTAATTGCATTGGCACTGAGCGGCATTGGTTACGCAGCAGTATTTCCGCTGATAATGGCGGTAGCGGGTGAAGTTTACCCTGAGGTGAGCGGCAGTATCGCAGGCCTGCTAATCGGCTCTGCCGCGATTTTTGGCGCCGCGGTTCCGTGGATAGGTGGCGTATTTGTCCAGTTTTACGATGCGCGTGCGGCGCTCGCACTTTCGATACCACTGGGCGCAATAATGCTGGCAATTTCCGTGTTGCTGCTCAGTTATCGTCCATCGCGTTCTGCCGCTAGCGCGCAAACAGTTGCTTGGTCCCCAGAATAATCAACATCGCCGTTACACGTACTTGATTAGTCAGAAAGAGGCCGGGCAGCATGGGAATTGACACGCGGGAAGGGTTCATATCGTTTCATGGCTACAAAATCTGGTATCAAATCGTAGGGTCGTGCGACGACGGAAGCAAATTACCGCTGCTCTGCCTGCACGGCGGCCCTGGCGTGCCACATGATTATTTGGAGCCGATCGGTGAAATTGCAAAATCCGGTCGAAGTGTCATTTTCTACGATCAGCTTGGCTGCGGAAACTCAGATCAGCCGCACGACCCGAAGCTCTGGACGATTCCGCTTTTCGTGGCTGAAGTCGACGCCGTGCGAGCGGCACTCGGGCTCGATACTGTGCATCTGCTCGGCCAGTCATGGGGCGGCATGCTTGCCCAGGAGTACATGTTCACCTTGCCCAAGGGTATCGCTAGCTTGACGTTGGCAAGTACGTTGAGCAGTGCACGACAATGGTCGGACGAAGCAGACAGGCTTCGCGCTGATCTGCCACCAGACATCGAGGCCGCGCTCAGGCGCCATGAAGCCGCCGGCTCGACCGACAGCGCCGAGTATCAAGCGCACATGGAGGTCTACTACGACCGCCACGTATGCCGGGTCGTGCCGCAGCCTGAATGCGCGCGGCGTGCCTTCGATAAGCTGGCACGCAACCCAGAGGTCTACCACACAATGTGGGGACCGAGCGAATTCTCGCCTACCGGCACGATCAGAGACTGGGATGTGACGTCACGCCTCGCCGAGATTACTGTACCGACGCTGATCACCTCGGGCCGGTTCGATGAGGCCACGCCCGCTATCGCCGAGACCCTGCAGCAAGGCATAGCAGGCTCCGAATGGGTTGTCTTCGAGGCGAGCGCGCACCTGGCTCATGTAGAGGAACCCAACCGCTACAATATGGTGCTCGACGCGTTTCTTACCCGAGTTGAAGCGGAACGAGGCGTCTAAGCGAATGCAATACAATATGGCCTTCATTGGCTTCGGCAACGTCGGCAAAGCACTGGCCAGGTTGCTCGTCGATCGCAGCTCAGCGCTCAAGGACGACTTTGGCATCGACTGGCGCATCACTGGTGTCGCCTCGCGCCGCATTGGCTGGCTTGCCAACCCAGCGGGTTTTGACGTCGAGGGTTTGCTCGAGCAAGGACCGTCGGCGGCCGCGTCAGATTCGGTGAGTGATGTGCGTAGTTGGATGGCCGCTGCTCAGGCCGATGTGTTATTTGAGATGTCCTCGCTCGATACCGTGGCAGGGCAGCCTGCAATCTCGTATGTTGAAGCCGCGCTTATCCATGGCGCCCATGCGGTAACCGCTAATAAGGGCACTATTGTTTATGGATATCGGCATCTACGAGATCTCGCAGTATCGCGCGGCAAGGGCTTCCGGTTCGAGTCCACTGTGATGGATGGTGCGCCAATATTCTCGGTTTTCCGCGAGTGTCTTCCTCTGGCGCGTGTGTCAGGGTTCCAGGGCATCTTGAATTCCACGACGAACTTCATTCTTGGAGAAATTGAACAAGGCTCGAGCTTGGAGGCTGCGATTCGTCGCGCACAAGAGCTCGGCCTGGCCGAGACCGATCCAGCTGCCGACGTGGACGGGTTCGACGCGGCCGTCAAGATTGCTGCGATCGTCTCGGTGATTATGGATTACCCAATTCGGCTGCACGACATCGCGCGCGAGGGTATTCGCGGTCTGGATGACGCGGCGGTGCGTGCCGCGCGGCAGGTCGGAACGCCATATAAGCTGGTATGTCGTGCTGAGCGGCAAGGGTCGACCGTCGTCGCGAGCGTGCGGCCTGAAATCGTTGCGTCTGACAGTCCACTCGGCCAGGTGAGTGGTACGTCTTCAATCGTGCACTTTGACACCGATATGCTCCCTGGCATTACCATTACTGAGCATACGCCGACCCCGGTTACCACGGCCTATGGCATGCTTGCCGATTTTATTGGTTTGGCCCGAGAGGACCAGCGGAAGCGGGAATAGCCATGTGTGGACGCTTCGCACTTTCAGATACACATCAGCTGTCGTTGCGCTTCGATGTCGAGCCCGGCGACGAAAGCTCATTGATTCCACGGTATAATGTTGCGCCAACCCAGTCGATTCCAGTGATCGTCGAGGAAAACGGCGGTCGAGTTCTGCGCATGATGCGCTGGGGCTTCAGACCGGCCTGGAAGCAGCCTGCAGGTGGCGCTCCGGATCCAATAAACGCACGTGCCGAGACTTTGATGGAGCGACCGATGTTTCGACCATCTGTAGTGAAGCGCCGCTGCCTGATCCCCGCCAACGGCTTTTACGAGTGGAAGGCACAGCCCGGCTCAAAGGTGAAACAACCGTACTACATTCATCTTGAGGACAACGGCTTGTTCGCCTTCGCCGGCATATATGTCGATGGGCGTGATGCCGGGGGATCCCCGGATCAGACCTGCGCCATCATCACAACCGGCCCGAACGAGCTGATGTCAGAAATTCACAATCGTATGCCGGCAATCCTTGAACCGAGTGGCGAGCAGGCGTGGATTGACTCGGAGCTGACC
>JAQBPC010000512.1 GCA_028287725.1 Chloroflexota bacterium
GGCAAGAAGTATGTGCCCGTGGTCGGCGCTGATAACAACGCCTTCGTGCAGCAGATCGTCAGCCTCCACTCCCAGGGCTTCGTAGGCGGGGCTGTAACGAATCCTTCGACGGTCGGTGGCGCGGGCATGCGCATTGCGCTGGACCTGCTCGCAGGGAAGTCCGTACCCAAGGTCCAGAAGCTGACGCCGCAGGTGTGGGACTATGCGAACAACTTGACATCCCTCAAGTCTGTCGCGTTTACCGACCGTGGTCCTACCTTCACGGTGCAGTGGCAGGTACCGGGCTTTACCACATACACCAAGTCGCAGTTCCACTCGCTCTGCAAGGGGTAAGCGCACTGTTGTACTCACTATCGGCTGAGCGATTGCTCAGCCGATAGGGTTGGGACCAGCGGCATGCCGCGGACGATCGATTGTTGTTTCGCTCGCGGCATGCCCTATTTCATGTCGCGGATGATAACCGCGACTAGCAAGTGCGTCGACGGAGCGCACCTCAGAAGGACCCTTCATGGATTTGCTCACGGTGCGCGACCTGCGGAAAACGTATGGCGCGGTAGTCGCATTGCAGTCGGGCAACCTCACGGTGGCAGCGGGCGAGATTCACGCGCTTCTTGGCGCCAATGGAGCCGGGAAGAGCACGATGGTCAAGATGCTGACCGGTGTGATTCGCCCCGACAGCGGCACGATAAGCGTTGGCGGCCGCGCCGTTCAGCTTCGCTCTCCGGCCGCCGCGCAACGCGCCGGGCTAGCTGCCGTTTTCCAGGATCCGGCTCTGGCGCCGGATCTCACTGTACTCGAAAACCTTCGGCTCACCGGCACCAGTGTCTCGGCGGTCCAGCGCTGGCTCCAGGTAATGACGCTGGCGGTCGATCTCCGGCAGCTGGTGGGCGACCTGCCGCTACCACTTCTCCGCATGCTCGACCTCGCGCGGGCCCTGGCGCGTGAGCCCCAGCTGCTGCTGCTCGACGAGATTACCGCGGCACTGCCGTCGGATCTGGCCGAGCGCGTATTCGTTGTGATGCGCCAGTGGCGCGATCAGGGTCGTTCCGTATTATTCATCTCGCACCGCCTTGCCGAGGTGCGCGCTATCTGTGACCGCGCTACCGTGCTGCGCGACGGCCGAGATGTCGGAGTACTGGACCTCACGGAGGGAAGTGAGGAGCGGATCGTCGAGCTGATGCTTGGTCCGGCTGCCCAGGACGTTGCCGCCGGCACCCATGCCGCGTCCGCCAAGACCGAGCTGCGGGAGCGGGGCGCTCCTCTCCTCGAGGTACGCGATTTACAGCTGGCGCAAGAGCTGAAAGGCATCTCATTTACGCTATCCCGCGGCGAGGTACTCGGCGTAGCGGCACTAGAGGGCCAGGGCCAGGAAGCGCTATTCGATTGCCTGGCGGGCCGGCGCACCGCAAGCGGCGGTGAAATCGTGATGAAGGGGAAGAGCTTGCGTCTGCGGCAACCGTATGATGCCATCAGGAATGGCGTCGTGCTGGTGCCGGCCGACCGGCTGCTCGCACTGCTGCCTCAGCGTTCGGTCCACGAGAATATTGGATTGCCGCTTTACAACCGGCTGTCGCGTTGGGGCATGATCCGCCAATCACAGGAGCGCGAGCAAATACAGGCTGCGGTCGCCAAGCTGCAGATCGATACACGCGCCCAGCGCCAGGTGCGCTGGCTCAGCGGCGGTAACCAGCAGAAGGTAACGATAGCGCGTTGGGTTGCATCGGGCTTCGACGTGCTGCTCTGCTTCGACCCGACACGCGGCATCGACGTGGGAACGAAGCGACAGATCTATCGACTACTTCAGGAGCTTGCCTCACAGGGCGCTGCCGTCCTCTTGTTTACCAGCGAGTTGCCCGAAATCCAGCTCGTTTGCGACCGGGTGATCGTGCTCTATGAGGGGAAGCTTGTGCGCGAGCTACCAGCGGCAGAAGCCGATGAAGCGGCGTTACTCCATGCCGCCCATGGCCTGACGCGCGCGGAAGCGGTGGCCCTATGACTCGGGAGAGGAGTAAGTAATGGCGCAAACGTTGGCGCCCACCTCTCCGCTACGGCGACAGTGGATACGGCGCAATGGCTGGGTATTCGGGGTCTACCTGTTGCTCGTCGTCATGTTGCTCTATGAACGGGCCATCCACGCTACCGCATTCAGCGCATTCGATGTGCAATCGCTCGTGGACGCCTCCGTACCGCTTGCAATGGCGGCGATGGCACAGGCATCGGTAGTGCTGGCCGGAGGTATCGACCTGGCAGTCGGTCCGCTCATGAGCCTATCAAACGTGATCGCGGCCAACTTGATGGTCCATGCGAGCTTTGGTGGCGCGCTATTGATCAGCCTCGCATTGCTAATCGGCGGCGCGTTGGTCGGTGCAACTACCGGGCTGGTGATTACCGTGACTCGCGTGCCCGATATTATCGTCACCTTGGCCACCAGCGCAGTCTGGGGTGGCGTCGCTCTGCAGGTAATGCCCACGCCGAGCGGCGGCGCGCCGACCGAGTTCGTCAACCTGTTGACCGGTGATGTGCGATCCTCGGGGTTCCCGGTTGGTGTCATCATAATTGCTCTCGTTTACCTCGTAGTTTGGCTGCCAATCCGGCGCACCCGGCCCGGCCTGGCGCTCTATGCAATGGGCAGCAACCGCACGGCCGCATTCCTGAGCGGCGTCAATGTGGCCCGGACTCGCATTCTTGCATATTCTTTGAGCGGCGTCTTCGCCGTCATTGGCGGACTCGCCTTGACGGCTCAAACGGGTAACGGCTCGGCAAGCTCCGGCGCAGCGTTTACCCTCAATAGCGTTGCGGCCGTCGTTATCGGCGGCGTAGCGCTCACGGGAGGACGCGGCGGCATGTTGGGTCCAATTGCCGCCGCCGCTATCCTTACTCTGCTTTCTACAATTCTGGGCTTCCTGAACGTGGATCCGAATTACAGCCAGGTCATGCAGGGCGTGGTGGTGGTGCTTGCGGTGATGATCGGCGGCTTTGTGCTGCGGCGGAGGGCATAGCAAGTGGACACGAGACCGCCTCAAATCGACCAGCCGCCGCTAGCTGCTCGTGTGGTTGATGCCCGCCGGGAGCTGTCCGACCACCCAATGTATGTGCTCGGGACGTTGCTGCTGGCCCTCCTCATTGCCACGAACATTGCCAGTCCAGGTTTCCTGCTACCTGGAAATCTCTCGACCACGCTGCTCAATGCGGCTCCGCTTGGCCTGCTCGCGGCGGGCCAAACAATCGTGCTGCTGACTGGGGGCATCGATCTTTCAGTGAGTGCCATTGCAACTATCGGGGCGTTCTTCCTTGCACAGCAAGGTGGATCGAGCGCACCTCTGGCCATCGTTGGCGCCCTTGGCATCGGACTG